>JBHPBZ010000001.1:0-57702 GCA_042576165.1 Candidatus Babelota bacterium
GTAAAATTTTAAATATTGGTGATGTAATTTTATTGGCTAGTGGTGGTCATGGTTTTGAAATCTTAGAAGATTTAGAAATGTTTGAAGTAAAACAGGGGCCGTATGCAGGAGAAAGTGATAAAACACGATTCTGAGGAATTGTTAAATCCAAAATTATCATTAAGGAAGTTGTATAATGAATAAGGTAAAATCAATTGTTAAAAATAAGATTAAAGGTTTTTTTGAAATAGGTAGCGGATATTTTCCGCCAGCAACATATCAAATGGTTTCTTCGTCAAGCCAGTTAGAACAAAAGAAATTAATGTTTTATTATCAACAGTTAAAATATGAAGGTAAATTTTTGCCTAATATAAAAGATGTTGGCTTTAGAGTTTTTTCTCAAAATGATGAAGATGGGATTTTGCTTTACATTTTTTCATTAATAGGCATAACAAATAGATTGTGCTTAGATATTGCTTTTGCATGTCCTTATGGAGCTAATGCTACAAATTTAATTTGCAACCATAATTTTAATGGGCTTTTGGTTTGTGGTGGAAAAAATGAACAAGTTAATGCAGTATCTTTTTTTAAAAGGAATCTGGATACTTGTATTGTTGGTCCTAAAATTGTCCATAAATGGATTACGAAAGATAATATTAATTCTATGCTTTTAGAAAATGGAATTAATGGCGAAATAGACTTTTTTAGTTTAGATATGGATGGAGTAGATTATTGGGTTTGGAAGGAGCTTAGTGCTGTTCAGCCTAGAGTTGTTGTTGTTGAATTTCATAATATATGGGGTAGTGAAAAATCGGTTACTGTTCCATATGCATCTGATTTTGATCGATTTAAATATAATAAAGATTTTATGGGGGCATCTCTGACAGCTTTTGTTAAGTTGGGCAAACAAAAGGGTTATCGTTTAGTTGGATGTAATAAGTATTGTTTTAATGCCTTTTTTATTAAAAATGGAATAGAAGAAGATTTATTTCCAGAACTTTCACCTGAAGAATGTTTTTCTATTTATGCTCAACCAAATTGGGTAAATGAACACAGAAAAAAAAGATTAGAAAATGTTAAGTCAATGAGTTGGCTAGAAGTATAAAAAATATGGATTTGAATTTTATTCCTGTTAATACCCCTTTTTTAAATGGAAACGAAAAAAAATATTTAAATGAATGTATTGATACTGGATGGATTTCTAGTGAAGGTCCATTTGTAAAAAAATTTGAACAACAATTTTGCAAAAAAGTATCAAGAAAATATGGAATTGCTGTAGCAAATGGTTCTGCGGCATTAGAAGCCGCAGTTTTATCTTTAAATTTACCAAAAGGTAGTGAAGTTATTTTACCTACTTTTACAATTATTTCTTGTGCTGCTGCTATTGTAAGAGCGGGTTTAATTCCTATTTTAGTTGATAGCGATCCCATTACTTGGAATATGGATGTAAACCATATAGAAAAAAAAATAACACCTAAAACCAAAGCAATTATGATAGTTCATATTTATGGATTACCTGTTGATGTTGATCCTATTTTAGATATTGCAAAAAAATATAATTTAAAAATTATTGAAGATGCCGCCGAAATGCATGGTCAAACTTATAAAGATAAACCATGTGGTAGTTTTGGAGATATTAGTATTTTTAGTTTTTATCCTAATAAGCACATTACAACGGGTGAAGGTGGAATGATTGTAACTGATAGTGAAAATTTATTATTAAGATGTCAGTCCTTGAGAAATTTGTGTTTTAAACAAGAAAAAAGATTTGTGCATGATGAATTAGGATTTAACTTCAGGATGACAAATTTGCAAGCTGCTGTAGGTTTATCACAACTTGAGCAGCTAGATAGCTTTGTAGGAAAGAAGCGAGCAATGGGCAAGTTTTATGCTCAAGAATTAAAAGATTTAAATTGCTTGCATCTTCCATTGCAAAAAACTGATTATGCAGAAAATATTTATTGGGTGTATGGAATTGTTTTAAAACCAGAAGTTAAATTTGATGCAGAAGAGGTAATGAAAAAATTAGCCAAAAAAAATATTGGCAGTAGGCCTTTTTTTTGGCCAATGCATGAACAACCTGTTTTTAAAAAAATGGGATTATTTAAAGATCAAAATTATCCTGTGGCGCAAAATATTGCGCGCAGAGGTTTTTATGTTCCAAGCGGCTTGGGTTTGGCCATGGAGCAAATGGAGCAGGTCGTTAAAGTTTTGAGGGAGATTTTTGGGTGAATGTTTTTAATCAATATGCCAAATGTTACGATTTATTATACCAAGATAAAAATTATAGCTTAGAAGTTGATTATGTTGATTCTTTAATTAAAAAAAATATAAAAAATTGTAAAACAATTCTTAATTTAGGCTGTGGTACAGGTAAACATGATATTTTTTTAGCACAAAAAGGATATGAAGTTACGGGTGTTGATTTTAGTGATCAGATGATTGATATTGCCCAAAATAATCTAAAAAATTATGATGATTTGTCTAAAAAAATTCTTTTTTTAAAAGATGATGTTCGTAATTTAAATTTAAATAAAAATTTTGATATTGTACTTTCTCTTTTTCATGTGATGAGTTATCAGATTACGAATCAAGATTTATTAAAATCATTTGCTGTAGCAAGCAAGCATTTAAAAAAAGATGGTATTTTTATTTTTGATTGCTGGTATGGTCCTGCCGTTTTACATAATTTGCCAGAAAAAAGAACTAAAAAAATAAATGATAATAATTTTGAATTAACAAGGTTTGCTTATCCAAAAATGCATCTGCAAGAAAATGTTGTAGATGTT
The DNA here is from genome assembly GCA_042576165.1 of Candidatus Babelota bacterium. Lineage (GTDB taxonomy): Bacteria > Babelota > Babeliae > Babelales > UASB340 > JBHPBZ01. Next base: position 2,769 of record JBHPBZ010000001.1, read on the forward strand.
AATTATAAAATTAATCTAAAAGATAGAACTAATGATTCTGAATTTAATTTTGAAGAACAACACAAAATGCGTTATTTATTTGTTCCTGAAGTTTTAAAATTTTTAGATGATTGTTGTTTAGAGTTAATTAATTATGAAGAATGGTTAACTTCTTCTATTCCAAATATTAACAGTTGGAGTGTATGTTTTATTTGCAAAAAAAAGTAGCATGAAAATCGGTGTTTATTTTGGCAGAAATATTATAGGGGGAGCTCTTTCAGGGGGTGCTTTTACTTTTACGCAAAGTATTTTAGAAGCGTTAAAAAAATATACTGGGAAGCACTCATTTGTTGTTTTTAGTGATGATTGTAAAAATCAAAAAATAGGTAATATTAATGTTGTAAAACTAAATAGATATTATTCAGATAAATCAGAATTTTTTTTAAAAAGAATTTTTTTGAAAATTCCAAGAAAAATCAAAAAATTAAAATTAGAAAAAAAATATTTTAATGCTTTAAATAAAGCTGTTATTGATCAAAATATAGAATTGATGTGGTTTGCAACTCCTGCATATGAATTTGTTCAAATTCCATTTATTTATACAGTTTGGGATATTGCACATAGATTAAACCCATGTTTTCCGGAAGTTAGTTTTGAAGGATGTAGCTTTGAAAATAGAGAAAAATTATATAATAAGACAATTCCTAGAGCTACTTATGTTGTTATAGGAAATGAGGCTGGGAAAAAAAGTTTAATAGAATCATATTCAATTTCTGAAAATAGAATAAAAGCTATTCCGTTACCAGTTTCTGATCTTTTTTTAAATTCTCAAAAAGAAAAAGTCGATATTAAACATAAATATAATATTTCAGGTAATTATTTATTTTATCCAGCGCAATTTTGGCCGCATAAAAATCATATTTTAATTTTAATGGCGCTAAAAATTTTAGAAGAAAAATATAATTTGGATTTTGATGTTGTTTTTACAGGTTCGGATAAAGGTAATTTAGATTATATAAAGCAGAAAACAAAAGAATTAAACTTAGAAAATAAAGTACATTTTTTAAATTTTGTTCCAGTTGAGGATATTATTGTATTTTATAAAAATGCTTTTGCATTAGTTTTCCCTACTTTTTTTGGACCAGATAATATTCCACCTTTAGAAGCTTTTGCTTTATCATGCCCTGTTATAGCATCAAATATTGATGGAGCACAATATCAACTAGATGACGCAGCTTTATTATTTGATCCTAAAAGTGAATTTGATTTAGCTGAAAAAATAACAAAGCTATATGACGATAAAGAATTAAAAAATATTTTAGTTCAAAAAGGTTTGCAAAGAGTTGAGCAAATGACATCTAATTGTTATTTAAATAAAATTGAAAAAATAATAGATGAATTTGGCTCAATAAGGCGTTGCTGGAGTAGTGAGAAGTAATATATTAATCGGTAATTAAAATTTTCAAAGGAGAAAGATGTTTTTGTTGGGAGTTTTATCCTTAATCCAAATTGCATTTTTGCCAGGTTTTTTGTTGTTGCGTTTGTTTAAATTAAAATTAAGTCTTTTTATAACTTTAATTTTTTCTTTTGCTTTGAGTTTGATTTCAAACTATGTTTCAATATTTTTTTTAACTGCACTAGGATTTTATAATCGTAGTGTAGTTTATTTTACTTTTTGTATCGAATTAGCATTTTTGTTATTTTTATATTTTTTAGAGATTAAAAATCTTTTAAATATTAATATTTTTTCAGCTATTGGAAATGAGATTAAATCTTTATTTGATGATTTAAATGTAATTTATAAACAAAAGTATTCTAAATATTATTATTTCTACTGGATTGTTATAGTTTTTTCTTTATTGAGTATTTTATGGGTATTTACTTTTGTTTTAGGCAATATTGTTAATTTAACCACTTTTATACGTTGCGATTCCGTTGTATTATGGAGTAAATGGTCAAGAGATTGGTTTGCAGGAATTTTTCCTAAATTAACTTGGCATTATCCTCAATTAATTACTGCGAATTGGTCTTTGGCATATAAATTTTTAGCAGAAGAACTACAGTATTTTCCTAAAATTATTATGCCTTTATTTTCAACTTATCTTTTAATTTTAATGTTTCATTTAGGTATTTGTAAAAAACAACTTGGCTATTTTGTAGGAGTTATTGCAACGACTTTATTTTTAAGGCATGCATTTGGAGGAATGATTCAATCTGCTTTAATTGATTTACCACTTACTTTTATGTCTTTTTTGTCAATTTATTGTTTATTGCGTTCTCAAGATTTATCGAATTATTTAGAAATAAAAAAATATTTGATTTTGGGAATGATTTTTGTTTGTGGCGCTGCAGTTACAAAGCAGATGGGTTTATTTGTGGTGTGTTTGTATCCACTTTTGACTTATTTGCTTGTCTTAAGAAAAAAAGAAGGTTTTTTTAATTCAAAACAGATTTTTAAATTGGGTTTTTATTTTTTTATATTTGGTTTAATTATTACTGCCCCTTTTTATTTATATAAAGAGTGGCAAATTTTTCATGGTTTTGATTCTTCTGAATTTAGTGCAATAGCTATAGATCAATATCAAGGTAAAAGTTTATTGGGTCGATTTATTTATTCAACAAAAATATTTTTAAGCTATAACGTATTTTTCTTAAATGTAGTAAAAGAATATTATTTGCATTTTACTGTTGGAGCAATTTTAGGTTTGGTTTATGCAACAATGTTATTTTTTTCTTTATTTGATCCATCCTATAGAGTTTTATTTTTTTTAATTTTTTTACCATATGCAGCGTTATGGAGTTTATTTTGTTGCTATGATATGCGGAATCTGGCAATGGCGGTTCCTTTTTATGGTTTAGGTTTAGGGATAGGACTAGAAAAATTTTTATTTTTTAGAGATTCTTATTTTTATCAAAGAATCAAAAACTTTATTTTAAATTTTAAGCTTTATATTTTATTATTTCTTTTTTTAATATCTTTAATTTTTATTAATTTTTATTATCCAATAACAATATTATTACAAAGACAAAGAGAGTTAAGTCTTCAGATATTTAAACCTAATTTGAATGCAAAATTATTTAAATTTAACAATAAAATTGGTATTAATAAGACTGTTTTAACTGATTATCATTTTGATAGGATTTTGGCATTAAAAAATATACCAATGCAGTTTCAGTTTTTATATCATAGTACGGATGGCTTAGGGTATGCAGCAAAGGATAGTAGTAATTTGGGTAATTATAAAAAATATTGTAAAAATATTAATAATTCCGAAATTGGCTATATTTTAGTTTCAAAAAATATTAAAGAAGATTTAAAAATAGATATTGATAATAAATTAAAAAATAAAACTTATGATTTGCTTTTTAAAAAAGATGGCTATCGATTTATTAAAATTTCTTAGTAATTTAAATAAAATAATTTGGATGAATTTATGAGTAATCAAACAAATCTTGATATTTCAGTTGTTCTTGGATCTTATAATAGATTTAAATTTTTAAAATTGACGATTGATAGCATTCGAAACGAATTAAATAATTTCTCTCATGAAATTATTGTAATTGATGGTGGTTCTAATGATGGATCTTTAGAGTGGTTAATAAAACAAAAGGATATTATTACTTTTGCTCAACCTAACCATGGAGAATGGCTGGGACAAAAAATTGAGCGTAGATCGTGGGGATATTTTATGAATTTGGGTTTTAAATGTGCCCAAGGGAAATATATCTGCTTAATCAGTGATGATTGTTTATTTGTACCAGGTTCTATTAAAAATGCATATGATCTTGCTGAAAAAAATATATCAGAGGGCCAAAATATTGGTGGAGTTGCTTTTTATTTTCGTAGTTGGTCAGATGAGGAAAAATATAGAATAAATTATACTTTAGGTCGAAAATTGTATATAAATTATGGACTGTTTTTAAATGACGCAATAAAAGAAGTTAATTACATAGATGAAGATAATTATTTTTTTTATCATGCAGATGAAGATTTATCATTAAGAATTTGGGAAAAAGGATACAAAATAATTTGTTCACCAAATTCTTTTGTTGAGCATTATATGCATGCCAATTTAGATGCAATTAAATCAAATCATAAAAATAGAATTAGTGATTATAATAATTTTTTAAAAAAATGGACTATTTATAAAAAAATTAGGGGATATAAAGAAGAAAAAGAATATAAAGACGAGTTTTTTACAGGAAGTAAGTTTAGGAATATTGATAAAAAAATTTATTTCAAAGAAGCTAAACAAATTGCAAAAAAATTAATTGGTCCAGTTTTTATTAAAAAAATAAAACAATTATTGCAAAAGTAGCTTAGAGTTTATAGGACTAAAAGTAATGATAATAATAAAAATAAAAGGGGGATTAGGAAATCAAATATTCCAGTATGCTTTTGGTAGATATTTATCTTTAAAAACAGGTAGAAAATTAAAACTAGATCTTTCTTATTTTAAGTCAAATTCATATAGGAAATTCAATTTAGATAAATTCAATATTGTTTTTGATGGCGTTATTGATTTTAAGAGCAAAATTTTATTAAAAAGTTCTATTTATTTCCCCAGGATTTTTAAAAATAATTTTTGTATTATAAACAATAATACTCAGTATTTTGATCCTTCAGTAATTCAAAGAATAGTATCTAATAAAAAATGTTTTTTAAATGGATATTGGCAATCAGAAAGCTTTTTTAGTGAAATAGATGATTTTTTAAAAAAAGAATTAAATTTAAAAAAAGAATATTTCAATAATCTTAATAAAACTGTTTTGCGAAAAATTTTAAACACTAATTCTGTAGCGATTCATGTTAGAAGGGGGGATTACATTTGGGAGAATTTAAATAAGCCATATAACGTTTGTGATTTAAAATATTATGCCTCTGCTATAAAAATAGTTAAAGATAAGATTAAAAATCCATTTTGTTTTATTTTTTCTGATGATATTGAATGGGTAAAAAAGAATTTAATTATAGAATTACCAAAGGTTTATGTTACAGAAAATAGTGTTTATAAAGATTTTGCTTTAATGAGTTTTTGTAAACATAATATTATGGCAAATAGTACATTTAGTTGGTGGGCATCAAGATTAAATAGTAATTTAAATAAAATTGTAGTGGCTCCACATGCTTGGCGAACTGATGGGGTTAGAGAAGAGTTGCACACTGATTATCAGATTAGAATTTAAAATAGTATGAATTTTTTGAATTTGATTCAGTTATGATTTTCTTTTTTAAAGACAGTTTTTTAAGAATTTATTTTTTTTCGATTTTTCCATTTTTGACTTTATTGCATGTTTTGTATTTCTGTTTTTTCCATAATTTTATTTTTATTGATTTCAGTTATTTTCTGATCCTTAATTAAAAAAATTCTATCCATTTTTTCTAGAAAAGATAATCGGTGTGATATAATAATAACTGCTTTTTGTTTACAGTTTTCTTCTATTGCAAGCTTTATCATTTTTTCGGATTGCTTATCCAGAGATGAAGTTGCTTCATCAAATATCAAAATTTCAGGATTTTTTAAAAGTGCTCTAGCAATAGTAATTCTTTGCTTTTGGCCTCCAGAAAGGTTTCCTCCGTTTTCTCCAACTGGTGTTTTATATTTTTGAGATAATTCTTGTATGAATTCGTCAGCATGAGCAGCTTTGCACGCATTAAGAATTTGAACATTATTTTTGTTTGTTTGAGAATAAGTTATATTTGCACGAACTGTATCATTAAAAAGAAATGTCTTTTGTCCAACATAACCAATTTTATCTCTTAATTGATAAAGAGAAGTTTGTAAAATATTAGTATTATTTATAAAAATATTACCATATGTTGGTTCTATAAATCCTAAAATTAAATCACAGAAAGTACTTTTACCAGAGCCAGATGGTCCAATAATTCCAATACGTTCATTTCTTTTTATTGTTAAATAAACATTTTTAAAAATTGTATTCTGTTTATTATATTCAAAAGTTACATTTTCAAATTTTATTGAATTTATCGTGGTTAAATTTTTTTGCATTAAGTTTTTTGTTAAATCAATTTTGTTTGAAGTATAATTTGTATCAATTATTTCAAAAACTCTATCTGCTGCTGCTATTCCATATTGAATTTCGGAATAAACATTGATTAATCGTTTTAATGGCTGATATGAAAGTAATATTGAAGCAAAAAAAGCTGTTAATTGTCCTGGCGTAATGGTGCCACTCATAATTTGATGTGCGGCAATATAAAAAACAATACTACTACCAAGCATTGCTATTGTTTCTATAAATGCTGGAGCTAAAGAATCGATATGAACATTATGCATAATTGATTTAAAGCAATTTATTAGATTTTTATTAAATCTTTTTATTTCTATTTTTTCTCCATTAAAAGCTTTAATTTCTCTTATTCCTACAAATACTTCTTGTAGTGATGAGCTTATTTCACCCATGTTTTTCTGTATGTTTGTAGATGCAGCTTTTATGGAAGAGCCCATTTTTTTAATGGTAATTCCTATTGCTGGTCCAACTAGTAACATAATTAATGCGAGTTTAAAGTTTTGTGAAAATGCTACACACAGTAAAAAAATTGCTTCAAAAAAACTTCGGATTCCATTTTTTACGGCAGAAGACGATGCGTTTTGTATCATTTGAATATCATTTAAGAAATGAGACATAAGTTCACCCGTTGTTTTTGTTCGGAAAAATGATATTGGATAATAAATTATTTTTTCAAATAAATCATTTCTGATGTCATTTACAACTTTGTTTCCTACCCAGTTCATATAATAAGAAGATAGGTACATGAAAATGCCTTTGAGGGCAAAAAGTAGTACAAAGCCTAAAATAAATGGAATTAACAAGGATTCTAGCTTTTTTGTAAATATTTCATCTACAGCATGTTTTATTACATAAGTTGGGGCAGCTGAAAATAGCCCGTAAAATGATGCGGTTACTCCCGAAATTAACAGGAATTTCCAATATTTTTTTGTATAGCTAAGTATTCTTTTTAGGCTTTGCATTTATGTACCTGATTTTTAAGTATTTAATAAATATGAATGATACTAAAATAAATTATTTTTATAAATATGAATTTTTACTTGATTTGATTTTATTTTAGTGTAGTTTTTCAACTACTTAAAATAATACATGGTTTATTTTTTTTAGGATAATTTTATTATGAAGATAAATTTGAAAAAGATTTTTAGTTTGGTATTTGTTATGTTTTTTTCGAATAAGAGTTTTACTCTTTCGGTGGTGCCAGATTTAAGTGATATGAATATTTCTAATGTTACTAAGAATAATACTATAGAATTGCATAAAGCAATAAATAATAATTCTATAAAGGATGTAAAAGAAATATTAGATAGAAGCAATTATTGTTTGTTTGCTTATTATGATGGTTTAACTGCTTTGCAAAGAGCATTAGTTTTTGGAAGTTCAAGATACGATTTAAGTATTTTTTCCATGATTTTAAAAAAAGGAGAAATTACTTGTTGTATGGATGGTCTGATATTAAAAATGGCTATCCTTATGGATAATTTAGAAGTTGTTAAAATGTTAGTCGAGGCTGGAGCTCCGTTAAATCTTAAATATCAAGATCAAAATATAAAAAGTTCAAGAATGCTTAATGTATATGAATATGCTTTTTACAATTCGAAAGTTTCAATTTCTTATTATTTAAAAGAACAATATTGTTTGCGGAATAAGTTAGGAAAAGAATCTTTAACAAAGTAGTTTTAAACTGTTTAAAGTTTAAAACTACTTTAAATTATTTATACAGATGATTTAAATTTGCCCATCAAGAAAAGTCCTTATAAATTGGGAGTTTTTTGCAGAGTTCTTTAATTTCTACTTTAAGTTTTTTTAGTAAGATTTCGTTATTGTGATTTTTAATTATTTCATCAATCCAAAAAACAATTTTTTCTACATCTTTTTCTACAAAGCCTCTTGTTGTAACTGCTGGAGTGCCAATTCTTATGCCACTTGTTATTGTTGGTGGTTGAGTATCGTAAGGAATTGAATTTCTATTTAAAATGATATTAGCTTTTTCTAAAGATTTTTCTGCTTGCATTCCTGTTATGTTTTTGTTTCGTAAATCAATTAAAAAAAGATGATTATCTGTTCCGCCAGATACAATTTTGTAATTAAGTTTTTTAAATTCAACAACCATTTTTTTTGCATTTTTTAAAACTTGTTGCTGATATTTTTTAAATTCTTCTTTTTGTGCTTCTTGGAATGTTATTGCTTTTGCAGCAATAACATGCATTAAGGGTCCACCTTGGCATCCAGGCATTACAGATCTATCTATTTGTTGTGCATATTCTGCTTTGCAACAAATTATGCCGCTTCTTGGGCCACGTAAAGTTTTATGTGTTGTGCTACTTACAAAATCAGCAAACGGAATTGGGGAAGGGTGTAACCCTGTTGCAACAAGGCCTGCAATATGTGCCATATCGACAAACAAAAGACAATTATTTTTTTTTGCAATATCATAAAACTTTTCAAAGTCAATTGTTCTAGAATATGCGGATGCTCCTGCAACAATCATTTTAGGTTTATGTTGATTTACAAGAATTTCTATTTCATTGTAATCTAGTTTTTCTGTTTCTGGACTGACATTATACGGAATAAAATTAAATATTTTTCCGGAGAAATTTATTTTATGACCATGTGTTAAATGTCCTCCTGAAGTTAATGACATTCCAAGTACCGTGTCTCCGGGTTTAAGTTGGCTCAAATAAACAGCAAAATTTGCACTTGATCCTGAATGCGGCTGAACATTGATGTGATCAGTTTGAAAGAGCTTTTTGCCTGTTGTTATTGCAAAGTTTTCGATTTTATCTACTATCTTACATCCACCGTAATATCTTTTGCCTGGGTATCCTTCTGCATATTTGTTGGTAAGTATAGATCCTGTTGCTTGCATAATTTCCGGATTAACATAGTTTTCAGAGGCAATAAGATTTATTGTTTTTTCTTCACGTTTTTTTTCTTGATTAATTAAATCAAAAATAATGTTTGTCATAGTTTTCCTTAAATTTTATGTATTGGTTTAATTTTGCATTAAAATAAAATATTCATTAATGGATTGCAATTATTGATTAATGAATGGTAATTTTGGCATAATTAATATTAGAAATAGGGAAAAAAGGGGAAAACAAATCGTTTAGTTGAGTTTGAGGGGGATTTTATGAAGAAAAAAATCTTTATTTTGTTATTATCATTTTCGCTTTTAATGCCAACAGGATTGATTTTTGCAGGAAGAGGGGGTTCTTCTTTTGCCGGTGGCATGGCTGGAGGTATGATTGGTGGAATGATGTCGGGTGCGATGACTCGAGATTCCAGTGGGAAAGATGCAAAAAGAGATGTTGAACAGCTACGAAGAGAACAGCAGCAAGCAAAAATGAGACAGTTGCGACAAGATATGTCAGGTCAAAAGTCAAATCTTATAACAATTTTTGTTGTCATAGCATTCGTAATTATGTTTTTAGCAATTTTAGGATTGTTATTTATGGTGCTAAAAACAAAAAAAAGAAGAGAATGAGTGTGGCGTTGTTACAGCTCATTATTATTTTTAATAATGGATTTATATTATAAATAAAATAAAGGTAGTAGTTGTGAATAAAAAAAATTTATTAATTCCAATTTTATTAATTATAAGTTTTTCTAAATCATTTGCAGGAAGGGGCGGTTCGGCATTTGGAGGGAGTTTTGCAGGGAGTTTGCTGGGAACAACATTAGCAACTGCAGCTACAAGGCCTTCAGGCTCTTCTTCGCGTGGAGTTAGTTATTCTGACTTAAGAAAAGTTGAAAACTCTATCAGAGATGATGTTGCGGCTGATTTCAAAAAAATGCAAAGTATTGTTGAGGATTTAATTAGAAAAATTAAACATGAAGTTGATGGGCTTTCTGATGAAGTATCGAAATTAAAAAATAAGATGGATCTTTTGAAAAAAATTTTAAAAGAAACCAAGAATGGATATGGAGGAGAAAGTGAATAGATTTAAATTTTTATCAAAGTGTTTAATCGCAATTTTGATGTTAAATATTGTTAGTTTAAATTTATATTCTCGCAAGTCTAGGAGAGGTAGTAGAAGATCATCTTCTCGCGGCGGTAGCCACCGTAGGTCTCGTGGATATGGTCATAGGGGTTATTATCGTAGAGACTGGAGTGTTGGTCCAGCTTTTGCCTTTGGGTTAACATCTGCTGCATTAATTGCTGCTTCTGCTGCAGAAAATTCCGAAACCTCAAATGTTTCTTATTCCAATCTCGAAAAAGTTGAAAAAGGATTGAAAGAAGAGTTAAATGATGCATTAAGCAAGTTAACAAAAGAAATTAATAATGTTTTAAAGAATTTTGAAAAAGATATGGATGAGTTAGAAAAAGACGTAGATAAGGTTATAAAGAATGGTTCTGTGGTTAGTATTAAAATTGATAATTTGAGAAATGACAATAAAGATTTTAAAGATCTTGTTAATGAGAAGCTGTCTGGGTTAGAAAAAAGAATTACCAAATTAGAAGAAAAATAGAATTAAAATAGTAATTTAATAAAAACTTTTACTAAAAAGCCCTTTTTAAAAAGGGCTTTTTGTTGTATTATTTAATGGTGGTAGAATCTTTTTACTTAAAGTTAATTTTTTAGCTTTTAGGAGGATATTTCTGTGATTTCAACTTCTGATTTTAAACGTGGTTCAACTAAAATTTTATGGAATAAAGAGCCTTGGTTGGTTGTAGAGTTTCAACATGTAAAACCTGGCAAGGGTGGGGCTTTTGTTCGTACAAAACTAAAAAATCTTATAACAACAAGAACTCTAGAAGAAACTTTTAGATCAGGAGAAAAGTTTGCGGAACCTGATTTAGAGTACAAACAAATGCAATATTTATATTCAGATGATTTATATCATTTTATGGATCAAGAAACCTTTGAGCAATTAGATTTTGGAAAAGATAATATTGAATCTGTAATGAAATACTTGAAGGAAGGTGAAATTTATAATGTACTGTTCTTTGAAGGTAGGTCAATTGCCGTAGAACCTCCAATGTTTATGGCTTTAGAGGTTAAAGAAACTATTCCTGGGGTTAAGGGTGATACTGCTCAGGGTGGAAGTAAGCCTGCAACTTTAGAAACAGGTTTAGTTGTTTCGGTCCCTCTTTTTATTGATGAGGGCCAAAAAATAAAGATTGATACTAGAGAAAATAAGTATATTGAACGAGTGGATTGATTTATTTCTAAAATTCTAGTTGGGCAATATGAATGAAAATGAAAAAAATATAGATGAAGCTGATAAAGATAGTTCTAAAGTTAAGTTTAACCGGAAGGCTGGTTCGCGAAGAAGTGAACGGGCTTTAGCATTCCAGATTTTGTATGCATCAGATAGGGATGATTATTCTGTTCCTTTAGATCAAGTTATACAAAGATTTAGGTATGGTTTTGATATTGATATTCAAGATGATTCAATAGTAGTAAAAATGGTAGAGGGTGCAATAGATATGAGAGATGATTTAGATGAAGAAATTAATCCTTTGCTCAAAAATTGGAAGATTAATCGTTTAGGATGCTGTACTTTATTGATATTACGGTTGGCCTTATGGGAATTAAAACAGTCTGATGGAATTCCATCTATAGTAATAAACGAAGCTGTTGAATTGGCAAAATGTTTTGCTGAAAAAGATTCATATAAATTCATTAATGGAATACTTGATGAATATTGTACAAAAAACAAGTTAGAAATTGTACAAAAAACAAGTTAGTTAGTGGAGTGAGAAAAGTGATTAATTTTTTTAAAAAAATTAAGGGGAATTTGGATTCTCTCTTTTTTATTTTAGGACCATGTGTTATTGAAAATGAAAAGCATACTTTAAAGGCCGCTGAATTTCTCAAAAAATTATCTGAAAAGTTAAAATTTAAGTTTATTTTTAAAAGTGCTTTTGATAAGGCAAATAGGACGTCATTAAATAATTTTAGGGGCATTGGTATAGAAAATGGGTTAAAAATTCTAGAAAAAGTTAAATTAGAATTTGATTTACCGGTGATCACTGATGTTCACGAATGTTGGCAAGTGGATTTGGCCGATCAGGTTGTGGATATTTTACAAGTTCCGGCTTTTTTATGTAGGCAGACTGACTTATTACTTGCTGTAGGTAAAACAAATAAAATACTTAATGTTAAAAAGGGGCAGTTTGTAACTGCCGAGAGTATGAGTAATGTTGTTCAAAAAATTCAATCTACTGGTAATGAGAATATTTGGCTTTGTGAGAGGGGCTATACTTTTGGATATAATAACTTAGTTGTAGACTATCGAAATTTCCCTATAATGAAAAGAATCGGGAAGCCATTGGTATTTGATGCTACTCACTCTATTCAGAGGCCTAGCGGGCAAGGTTGTTCGTCTGGTGGAGATAGGTGGTTAGCGCCGCCTTTGGCTGTTTCAGCAGTTGCTCAAGGTATAGCTGGGATTTTTATGGAAGTTCATGATAATCCAGAAAAAGCTTTTTGTGACGGTCCAAACTCGATAAGGTTTTCTCAGTTAGAAGATTTACTTAAATATCTTATAGAGCTTGATGATTGGGTGAAATCAAGAAAGTCTCCAGAAGTAAGCTGATTTTATATAGAATTTGATTTATTGATTTGACTACGTTTTTTTTTGTAAAATATAAATGGTTAAATAGGTTAATCTATAATTATTTTTCAAATAAAATCAGGATTATTTAGGGGGAAGGAATATGAAGGGAAAAAAATCAGTTTTAGTTATTTTTGTATTTTTTATTTATGGAAATTTGGATGCGATCAAATTTCCTTCTTTTGGTAAAAAGTCTTCAACAACTACTACAACTAAATCTACGGTTGCGACTACTCAAACAACAAAGCCGTCTACTTTTTCAAAATTTAAATCAAAATTACCAAGTTCTCCTTGGAAAAAATCAACGCCAACAACTTCGACAATTCCGACAACTCAAGTAACAACTGCAGCTACTACGCAAACAACAAAGTCTTCCGCTTTTTCAAAATTTAAATCAAAATTGCCAAGTTTTTCTTGGAAAAAATCAACGCCAACAACTTCGACAACTGTGGCAGATTCTGTAAAAAGTTCTGTAATTGGTGGTGAATCGCAAGTTTCGGTTAAGCCTGAAGTTCCTGTTGGAGGAGCAACTGGTGTTGCTCAAGTACTAGAACAAGCTCCTAAAAAAACATGGAGTCAAAGAATATCATCTGGTACTGAGACTATTAAGTCTGCTGCATCTGGTATTAAAGAAGCGGTACAGGCTGTTTCTGGAATTGTACAAACAGGTGTAGAAGTTGCAAAGATTGTTGCACCTAGAAAGTTTGCACAACCTGCAGTTCAAGATAAAATTATTCAAACACAAGTAGGTATGCCTCAAGGTCAGGTATCAACATCTTATTCTATTCCTCCTATGCCACAAGCATCTATGTTACCTTCAGCCACAAGTCCGCTACCTGCGCTTGTTGAAGAAAAGCCTAAGATTGATCAAAATTTAATTAATCAATTGGTTAAAACTGCCCAAAGTCTTTTTGCAAAAAGTGGTAATTTACAAAAATTATTAAATCAAAATATTGCTAAATCAAATGAACTCAAAAAAATTGCTCAATCAAAACAAGAAGAAAGTATATTGATTAATTTGCAAAATATGGATTCAAATATAGAAGTTGCAAAGATGTTAATTATTGAAGGTCAAAATATTGTTAAAAGTGGATATCAAGATTTAGGAAATAACTTGGTAAATAAAGCTCAAGTAAGTTTTGCGAGTGCTGAGCAAAAAATTAATCATGGTGAAACTTTAATTAAAAATAATCAAAATGTTTTGGTTCAAGCAGGAAGTGATCTTTCAGAATTAAAAAAGGAAAAGTCAGCTTTAATTGAAGAAAAAGAAATTATATCGGAAAAGGTTTTAACCCCTGTTGAATTAACGAAAGAAATTGATTTTTCTTTTAAAGAAATTGAAAAAAATCTTTTGGACGAAATAATTACTGATGAACAGGCAAAACAAATTGTTCAGAATTTGGTTTCGATTTTTGATATAATATCTTCAAAAATTGAAAATACAAAAAAGCAAATTAAATTCGAAGAATTATCACAAGAAACCAAAGATAAAATAGATGATTCTTATGAAAAGCTAATTTTATTTAAAGCAATGAAAAATTCGCCATTATATGACAAAAAAGATATGAAGTTTATTAAGTGGCTAAAAAAAGAGATTGGTGGAGTTTAAGTTACATAAATTTTAAGACTAAAAAAGGGTGTAATTGGACACCCTTTTTTAGTCTTAAAAAACTTTAGATCTTTTAAATATTAGGAAAAAAGAATTTGATTTCTATTTCTGCATTTTCTGGTGAATCAGATCCATGAGTAGCATTTCTGCCAATATGAGTTCCATAAAGTTTTCTTAATGTATTTTCTTCTGCTTTTGCTGGATCTGTAGCACCCATCAATTTTCTCCAATCAGCAATAGCATTTTCTTTTTCTAGTACCATAACAATTACAGGACCAGAGGTTACATATTCAACTAGCTCACTCAGGAACGGCTTGCCTTTGTGAACAGCATAGAAATTTTCAGCCTGTTTGGTTATGAGTTGGGTTTTTTTCATTTCAAGAATATTAAAACCCTCTTGTTCAATTCTATCTATGATCTTACCAACATTTTTATCTTCAACTGAATCTGGTTTGATTATAGCTAGTGTTTTCTCTACCATTGATTTTATCCTTTTAAATGCACTTATAAGTTAATTAAAGATTATTAAAAACGTCCAGTTATTTGAAGCTGGACGTTTTTAAATTTAAAAATCAGATTATTTATTTTCTGAATTATTGTTTTTTTTGAAGTGTGCTTCTAATGCTTGTTGTAAAATTCCTTTTGTCTTAGGCATTTTATCTTCAGGTTGTTTATTGTAAGCTCTTTGTTTGGACTCTCTATGCCTTTTGGGTTGTTGTTCAACTTCTCTAATTTCTTTTCGCTCAATTGTTTTTGGCTTGCTGTTTATTCTTAAACTCAGTCCTAATTTTCGATCTTCGGAGTTAACTTTAATAATTTTGAATTTTTCAACTTGACCTACTTTTAAAATATCTTCAACTTTATTAATTTCTTGGTCAGAAAGTTCGGATATGTGTACAAGCCCTTCGATTCCAGTTGGAAGTTTAACAAAGGCTCCAAAGTTTGTGATCTTAGAAACGGTTCCTTCTATGATACTATCTACAGGATATTCTTTTTCAATATTTTCCCATGGATCTTTATCAAGTTGTTTAATTCCCAAAGAAACCTTTTTGTTTTCTGGGTCTATGGATAAAATTAAGGCTTCAACTTCATCGCCTTTATTGTATCCTTCGTTGGGATGGTTAATTTGTTTAGTCCATGAAATATCAGAAATGTGTACTAAACCATCAACGCCTTCAAGTAATTGAACAAATAAACCAAAATCTGTGATGTTTGTAATTTTGCCTTTGATTTTATCGCCAACTTTGAATTTATCGCCAACGCTTTTCCAAGGATCTTGTGCAAGTTGTTTAATACTCAGAGACATTCTTCTATTATTTTTATCAAGTGAAACAATTTTTACTTTTACTTTCTCGCCTACTTGATAGTACTTGGATAAATTGTTAATTCTTTCAGTCCAAGATATTTCAGAAATATGTACAAGGCCTTCAACCCCTTTTTCTATTTCTACAAATAATCCATAATCAGTAATGCTTGAAATTTTACCTTCAATAACTGTGTCGACAGGATATTTTTTATCAATTTCTTCCCATGGATTAGTTTCTAATTGTTTTATTCCAAGAGATATTTTTTCATGCTTTTTATCAAATGAAATAACTTTTACTGCTATTTTATCTCCAAGTCTTACTAATTCACTAGGATGAGAAATTCTACCCCAAGACATGTCTGTGATGTGTAATAACCCATCAATGCCTCCAACATCTACAAAAACACCGTAACTGGTAATGTTTTTAACAATTCCTTCAAGTACTTGGCCTTCGGCAATTGTTTCGAGGGCTTGTTTTTTGTCTTCTAATCTTTGTTCTTCGAGGTATTTTCTTCTAGAAAGAATTACATTTCCACGTTTTTTGTTAACTTTTAATATTTTACAAATAACTTCTTGGCCTACAAATTGATCAAAATTGGTCACTCTTTGAGTATCGACTTGTGAACCTGGTAAGAAAGCGGGAATTCCAATGTCAATACTTAAACCACCCTTAACTTTATGAATAACAATACCACGTACAGGCTCATCAGTTTCTGCTATTTTTTCCAGTTTTTCCCAAGTTTTTAGAGATTTGGCTTTTTGGTAAGAAAGAACAACGTTTCCGTATTCATCTTCGATTCGGTCAAGAATTACTTCAATATCTTCGTTAGGTATGAACTTTTTAAGTTCAATGTCTGAGAATTCATAATTTGGTATTAACCCATCTGATTTATAACCAATATTTATTAATATGCCATTGGATTCTTTGTTTACAATTTTACCTTTAATTATTTTACCAACTTCAAAATTTTCAAGAGTACCTTGGTATAAAGCATCGAGTTCTGCTTTTTGTTCATCATTTAGGGAAAATTCTTCTTCTAGTAGTTCTGTATTAAGAATAGGAGAAATCTTCATTTTTGGTTGAACAGAAATATGATTGTCTTCGGTTTTTTTTTGCATTAAGGAATACCTCATTATATAAGATTGCGATGACATCTTGCTTGATATCGATCGAGCTTAAGGGTTAAACATATCTACAAATAAAAAATTAAATATATCATTAAAAATTTGGTGATTTTTTATTGATTATTATTTGTAAATGACCATTTGCACATAATCAATGGTATCAAGAAAAACAGAATAGGGCAAATAGAAAAGTACATTAAGAGTGGTTAGTTTTAGTGCTTAGATTAGATATTTTGAAGTTAAAGAGTTTAGAGCCATTCTTTTTTTGTTTAGGTTTATGTTTTTTTAGAGATACAAGTTTTATTTCCCCAAAACTTTTTGTTGCAAATAGTTTTTTAATGAATTCTGTTACCTCCTTAGGTTTTTTTGTTATACCTTCGATTAGTAAGTGGTTGTTTTCTTTTTTTGTATTTTTAGTTTTAAAAATTGTAACCCAAGTATTTTTAGGGATGTTTTTTGCCAGTAGAATTAGTAATTCTTTTGTATTATCTGAATTTTTAAGTTTTGTTAAAATTTTTTTTATCATTAAGTTTTTAGTACTTAGAGAGTTCAATTGAATAATTTGTTTTTCTAATGAAATATTTTCTTGAGAAATATTAAAATTTTTTTTATCGATATGGATCAATTTATTTTTTGTATTTTTATAAAAAGTGTTGCAGATAATAGTTGATATTATTAAAGCAAGAAATGAAAAAAACAGCCATAATGTTGGTGAATTATTTGGATTTGTTTTGAAAGGTTTAAAAAAATCTAGTTCTTTATTTAATTCTTTTTTATTTAAAAAAAACATGTCTTCTTTTTTCTCCAAATAATTTTTACTAATTATTTTTGTTATTTTAAGTCCAGCTTTTGTTAGAACTAAAATGTGTTGCAGTACAATAAGTTTTTGCTTTTCTTTAGTATAATTTATTAGAGTTGGAATATTTGTAATTACATCTGCTTTTCTAAATTTATTTTTTTGCATAAATTTTTTAATAAAGAGATATATTTTTGAAGGACTAAATATTTTGGTTTCTTTGAATTCAAAGTTATTTAGATTAAAATTTTCTTTTGATTTTAAATAAAAATTAGTTCTTTGTTTTTTTAATATACTTAAAAATAGAGTATTGTTATCAATTTCTATATAAGTTAAAATTTTGTTGAACATCTTTTTTAAGAGGGATATTTAAATTTTTTAATCAAATTTTTTGGCATTTTTTTAATTTTTGTTTTCAGTTGTGTGTGAGTTAAAAGTCCTGTTTTTGCTCCAATTTTAGAAATGACAGATGAACTGTTTAAAATTCCATTTCTGATAGATTCTTGAATGCTGTAATTATGAAGTAAGCTTGCAACAAAGCATGAACCAAAAGAATCGCCCGCTCCTAAAGTATCGATTACATTTGTTTTTATGCTTGGGTGGAAAAAAATTTCGTTTTTAGTTGCTGTATAAACACCTTTAGCCCCGTCTGTAACAACAACAATTTTAGGTCCCATTTTTAATATTTCTTTAAAAAAACTATAAAGGCTAAAGCAAAAATTTTCATGTACTAAATTATTTTGGAGCAAATTGTGACCTTGTTTTTTTGTGGAGGTGTTTTCTTTTCCGTTTGTTATAAAGGCTTTTTTATATGTTTTATATTCTTTTATTAAAGCTAGCATAAAGGTTTTTGCTTCAGAACTATTTAGTATAAAAGTATCAATATATTTTAGAGATTTTAATAATGTTTTTGTTCCTTTGGCCAATTGGCTTATTCCTGGGTTTGTTGCAATAGGTATTTTGTGTTTTTGTGCAAATTTTACAATTATTGGCAATAACTTTGCAGAATTATAACTCATTGATGTTATATATAATTGATTACTATTTTTTATAATATCAAACGGGATATCTTCTTTTTGAACAAAACCATTTGCTCCGCGGTATGCAAAAATGGTTCTTTCTCTTCGTAATGAATTTATAATAAATGATGTTCCGGTTGTATGTTTGCTAGATTGGATAATGTTTTGATGGTGGATTTTTTCTTTTTTAAGATTATCAATGATAGTTTGACCGGGCGTATCTGTTCCAGTTTTACAAAAGCATGTAGTATCAAATCCCATTCTTTTAAAAGATACTGCTGAGTTTGTTGCTCCTCCGCCTGAGTTGTATAAAATATTGTCAACTTCTATTTTTTCACCAGATTCAAAAATCATAAAATTTTGAACAGATTTTTTTTTGGTTATAGTCATGTAATCTGCGCCTTCATAGTGTAAGTAAATATCTTGTGTGGCTCCACCAATCGTCAAAACTTTTTTCATAATTTGCCTTTAAAATTCTAGATTGTACGTTTTTAAAAAAACTTACATAAAGTTAAGTCCAATTTCCATTATTTTATAATTTTATATGTTAAGTAGAAATTAAAAGCCTTTTTATATGATATCTTAAATATCAATTATTTTAGTTTTTAATAAAAAATATTTTTGTTAAAAGATTAAAAATAGGGGCAAGTAGAAATACTTGCCCCGCTAGATATTTAGGCACATTTTATTTGAGGTAATAAAACTTTATCAAGAACATCTTTTACATCTTCTACCCAGAAAACATTAATGCCATCATAAAGCTTTTGATCTTCTTCGGTTAAATCGTTCTGATTTGATTTAGGAATAATTATATTTTTTAATCCCTTTCTTTTTGCAGCAAGAAGTTTTTCTTTAAGGCCACCAATTGGAAGAACGTTGCCGTGCAAATTAAGTTCTCCAGTCATTGCAAATTTGCAGTCAACAGGACGTGAAGTAAATGCAGATAAAACAGAAGAAAGAAGTGTTATGCCTGCAGAAGGTCCGTCTTTTGGAATGGCTCCTGCAGGTAGGTGTATATGTAAATCATAACTTTTGAAAATTTTTTCATCAATGTCAAACTGTTTTGCATGTGCTTTTGCATAAGTTACTGCAGCTTGTGCGGATTCTTTCATTACGCTACCGAGTTGACCCGTAAGAATTAATTTTCCATCTCCACTCATTAAAACGGCTTCTACTTGTAAAACTTCTCCACCGTAAGGAGTCCATGCTAATCCGTTTGTTATTCCTATTTGGTTTTCTTTAAATGTGTTTTCTTCAATGATTTTTCTTGGGCCTAGGTATTTATGTATATTTTCTATATTAAATATAGATTCTTTGTTATGTTCAACCATGGAGCGTGCAAATTTAGAACATAGCTTGTATATATATCTTTCAATTTCTCTTACTCCGGCTTCTCTTGTGTATGAATTAATTATTTCGCCTATAACTTCTTTTTTAATATTTATTTCAGTTTTATCAAGACCGGATTTTATTATTGCTTTTGGAATTAAATGTCTTAGTGCTATTTCGGTTTTTTCTTCTTGGAGATATCCTGGAAGTTGAATTATTTCCATACGGTCTCTTAGTGGGCCTGGTATGTTAGATAAATCATTTGCAGTTGTAATAAAGAGTGATTTTGAAAGATCAAAATGAATTCCTAGATAATTATCATAAAAGGCATTATTTTGTTCTGGATCTAAAACTTCCAAAAGAGCAGCAGAAGGATCACCCCTTTGTGACGATCCAATTTTATCTATTTCATCAATCATTATTAAAGGATTACAACTTCCTGCGGTTTTTATTGCTTGAATAAATCTGCCAGGAATAGCTCCAACATACGTTCTTCTGTGTCCTCTTATTTCTGATTCATCATGTACGCCACCGAGTGATAGTCTAAAAAAATTACGTCCTAAGCATTTTGCTATTGATTTTCCTAACGAAGTTTTTCCAACGCCCGGAGGTCCAGAAAAACACAAAATAGGAGTATCGCAATCATTTTTCATTACTCTAACAGAAAGAAAATCTAAGATTCTATCTTTTATGACTTCAAGACCATAGTGATCTTCATCCAAAATGCTTTTTGCCTTTTTTATATCAATGTTATCTTTCGTATAAATTCCCCAAGGCAAAGATACTATCCATTCGATGTGATTTCTTAAGACAGTTGATTCCATCGAATCAGGAGATGTTCTTTCGAGTCGTCTTATTTGCCTTGTTGCCTCCGATTTTGCTTCTTTATTCAAAGGTAAATCAGAAATTTTTCTTTTCATTCCTTCTATATCAGATTCAATGTCATCACCCAATTCTTTCTGAATTGATTTAAGTTGTTCTCTTAAAAAATATTCACGTTGTGACTTGCTAATTGATTCACGAGTATTTGTTTGTATTGTGTTTTGTACATCGCTTATTTCTATTTCATCTTTTAAATATATGTGAATTTTTTCTAAAAGATTGGTAATAGTTTTTTGTTCTAGTAGGTCTTGAGCTTGTTGTGGTGTTATATTAATATGAGAAAGAATAAATTCAGAAATTCTTTCTGGATCATCTATTTGTGATAGAAGTATATGGAAATCAGGTCCAAAGACATTTCCTGAAGAGCTAAGATTTTCTACCAGAGATAAAATGTTTTTTATTTTTTTTTCTATTTCAACTTTATCTTCGCTTGTGGCATCAAATTCGATAGGTTTAATCGTTGCTGTTAATGTCTCTTCTTGAGATGATAATTCTTCTACTTCTCCTCTAATTATTCCTTGTGTGAGGATTTTTAATCCTCCATCTGGAAGATGCATAATTCTCATAATATTTGCAATTGTTCCAATTTTATTTAGGTCTTGTATTCCGATTGGACCTTTATAGTCTTCTTGTGGTTGTTTTGCAGATAAAAGAAGAATTTTTTTTGCCCCTTCCATTGCCTTATTTACACCAGCAATAATTTTTTCATCTAAAATTAATAATGGTACAACCATATTAGGGAAAACAACAACATCTATTGTTGGAATTACAGGTAGTTTTGTAGGTATTTCTTCAAGTAGCTGTTTATGTTTTGAGTTTTCCATTATTCCCCTCCCAATTCTTAAGATCCCCTTTTTTTTTACACTTGCAATATAAATAAAAATTGGATTGGATATCAAGAATCTTAAAATATAAATGAATTGCTTCTCTAAATTAGGGGAATTTATAAAAAAATTATAAAATTAAAAATATTTTATAATTTTAGGAGAAAAAATATGAATACATCAAGTCTAATTGTAGAAGGTTTAGGAAGAAATTTTTGGCAAGGAGACAAGAGTTTAAATGTTTTAAAAAATATAAATGCTGAATTTATTCAGGGGAAATCATATGCAATTGTTGGAGTTTCGGGAAGTGGGAAATCAACTTTGATGCATTTGTTGGGTGGTCTAGATGTTCCGACGTGTGGAAAAGTTTTATTTAATGAACAAAATATTTTTAAATTAAAACAAGCACAAAAAAATAATTTTTTAAACAAAAAATTGGGTTTTATTTTTCAGTTTCATTATTTAGTTAAAGAGTTAACTGTATTAGAAAATATAATTTTGATGGGATTGATAAACGATGAAGATAAACAAAAATCTGAAGAAAGAGCTATAAAACTTTTGCAAAAAGTTGGGCTTGAAGATAAAATTAATCAATTTCCAACACAGCTTTCTGGAGGTGAACAACAAAGGGTTTCAGTTTTGCGTGCTATTTTTAATAAGCCAGCATTTCTTTTGGCTGATGAACCTACTGGAGATTTGGATGCTGTAAATGCACAAGGTATAGTTAATTTGCTATTAGATTATCAGAGAGGATGGAACACTGGATTAATTCTTTGTTCACATGATGTGCAAGTTTACAACAAAATGGAACATATTTTTAGATTACAGGATGGAGTTTTGGTTCAAGAAAAATAAAAAATAATTAATAAAGGTTTTTAGATGACTCAAATATTAGATAAAAAATCTATTTTAAGAAAAACAGCTCAAGTTGGTGCAACAACCTTATTAAGTAGGTTTTTAGGAATTGCAAGAGAAATTTTAAGAGCAAGGTTTTTAGGTGTCGGTGCTGTTTCTGATGCATTTATAATGGCTTATAAAATTCCACATTTTTTAAGACGAATATTTGCAGAAGGAGCACTGTCGGCTTCTTTTATTCCTGTTTTTATAAAAAAAACCAAAAACAAAGAACTAAAAAATGCTAATGGATTAATGAGTATTTCGTTTTTATTTTTTGAGGGTATAGTTTTTTTGTTATGTTTGCTTGTTGCTATTTGGCCAAAATTTGTAATTAAAGCAATAGCCCCGGGTTTTTCTGTAGAACAAATTGGTTACGCGATTCCTTTTTTAAGAATTCTTTTTCCGATGATATTTTTTATTTCGAGTAGTGCTTTGTTTGCTGGTGCATTAAATTCGGTAAATCATTTTTTTATTCCCGCATTTGGTCCTGTTTTGATGAATATTGTTTTTGTTGCAACTTTAATTTTGTGTTTAACCTTTAAGTTATCACCGATTTATCTTTGTATGGGGATTTTGTTTAGCGGATTATTGGTTTTTCTTATGCATTTTGCTGTATATATAAAATATAATTTTGGATTTGCAAAAATTGATAAAAGTTCTAGAGACGCATTTAGTTTGATTCTAAAAAAATTTTTACCAACTTTAGCGGGTGTTAGCATTATTGAAATTAATTTATTTTTTGATTGTATTATTGCTTCATTTTTGCCCAAAGGTTCGGTTTCTTTATTGGAATATAGCGGTAGGTTTATGAATGTGCCCATAGGTGTTTTTGCTGTTGGTTTTGCAACTATTTTGTTGCCGCAATTTTCACGTTTTGTATTATATGCGCCAAAAAGATTGAATTTTTATTTATTGGAAGTCATAAAATTTGTCACCTTTTTAATAATTCCAGCAATGCTTTTTATGATGTTTATTGCTGATCCAATTTTTTCAATTCTTATGCTTAAGGGGCGAACTTCGTTACATAGTATTTGGATTGCCAAATGGCTTTTAATTATTTATTTATCAGGCTTGTGCTTTTATTGTTTAAATAAAGTTTTGGTTAACGTATTTTATTCATTTCATGATACCAAAACTCCAACAATTGCTTTAGTTATTTCATCACTTGTTAATTTGGGCTGTAACGTTATAGGTTTAAAATTGTGGGGTGTTTTTGGTATTGCTGGCTCAACTGCAATTTCTGCGGTAGTACTTACATTTTTATGTTTTTTATTTTTAAAGTTAAAGTATAAATTTAAATTTTATGCTGGAAATTATTTTTTATTCTTGATCAGATATGTGGTACAGCTTTTCTTTGCTTGCGCAATATTTGTTACTTCATATTTAATGATATTTAAGTATTTAAAGAATACTACAATGTTTTTGTTTTTTTATCAGAGCTGGGGATATTGGTTGATAGTATTTCCATTAATATTTATTTCTGCTTTTTTTATATTTTTAACTAGAAACTTATTTGGAATCAAGCTATATTTTTTGTCTAAATGACAGATTAGTAAATTTAATAAAAAATCTTTTTTAGGAGAGTTATGAAAAATAAATTTCATTTTATAGTTTCGTCATTGTTTTTTTTAATATATGCAAATATTTTACCTTCTACTGGCGGAGTTGGGTTTGTTGATCACCTAATTCCTAAAGAAAAATATATTGAAAAAGCATCTACTAGAAGTATGAGTAAAAAGCTAAAAAAAGAGCTGGAAGAACTTTCAGCTTCTCCAGGAAAGTATATTTCAGAACCTACAAATGATATTGAGTTTGGTAAAACTGCGTTTTATTCTGCGAATTATTTTTATTTGGGTGCGTTGGCAGCTCTGGGAGGTGGTTTGATAAATAGTTCTACTTTGATGCGTGCTTATTTAACATATAATTCTGACACACAAAAAAATCAGGTTCATTTTGTTCCGTTGGCTCCAGAAGAGGTTTATTTAAATGATGAGCAGGTTGATGGAAAGCCAGCAAAAGTTAGAAATCCAATTTATGATAAAAGAGTTTCTAGTTTAGCTCTTATGGGACAATATCCGGTTTTAACTCTTAATGATCAAACTCAAGTAGGTACTGTTAACTTTGGTGTTAATCAACTAATTTCTTTGGTTGATGATATAAACTCTGGAGTATCAGTAAAAACAAATACAGAAAAATTGAAAGATGCAAATAGCGATGATGCTACGGTGCAAGGTATTGCGGCTTCTTACGATAATATTTTTGCAGCTGTTTATCCTGAAGGTGGAGCTTTTGGTGCAAATAATCATTCTGGTTTTACAAGACTTAATCGTTCAGAAAAAATATTAAAGCAAATTGAAAGCCCAGCTATTTCTTTAAATTTAAATGCGAATCAATTATTAGCAATTACTCAAGATGCTAGAGTTGGTGGTTTAGGTGATATGTATTGGGATTCAACTTTAAAAAGGTTATTTATTGGTTTGATAGGAGTTGAAAGGACTAATGCTAATGCTGCTGGTGGTGCAATATCTATTTTGGTTGGAAGAATAGAGAATAATGTATTGATTGTTGAACCTTGTGTGGCTTTGAATGCAGCTCTTTTTACTGCTAATACCAATGAGTTTGTTTTAGGTTTTTATCGTGATAATCCAGTTGTTTCCAAATCGTTTGCTTATAAATTACGTACTATGCATACCAGTACGGGATATTCTTATTTAATAGTTAATGGTGGTATTACAAATCTTAATATTAAAAATAGATTTTATGCCCTGCCTTTGATTAAAGGTGGTGATGTTATTGCAAATATTGGAAAAATTGCAAATAAAAACGATTTTAGTATTGTCCCTGCTAATGCAGCAGAAATGTCAAAAAGTACTGATGATGCCGTTGAAATTGGTGTGACAGATTTAATTACTCAAACTAGAAATGTCCAAGATATGTTTATTGTTGGAGATTCAGTTTATGTTTGTTTGGCAGAAAATAGAGCTGCAAATGAAGAAGCTGGTATTTTTCGAAGTACTGCTATTTTTGATAAC
Organism: Candidatus Babelota bacterium; assembly: GCA_042576165.1. Lineage (GTDB taxonomy): Bacteria > Babelota > Babeliae > Babelales > UASB340 > JBHPBZ01. The sequence continues at coordinate 28,164 of JBHPBZ010000001.1, forward strand.
GACGGAAAAATAAGAGCATGGTCAACTTGGCAAAGAGTGATGGGAAATACTGATAAGGTTTATGGTGCAGGACTTGATGCAACTGCAGGGAATTATTGGTATTTAACAGATAATGTTGCACCAGCTCCCTTTAGAAATACTGTTAAAGTAACACAATGGGGTAAAAGTGAAGCTGTCGATGGTTTAATGGGGAATGGACTAGTTGAAATTTTAAACGAAGAATTTAAACAAGAAAATGGCGGAGTGCATCAGATTTTTAATTTTGATGAAATGACGCCAAGTATTACTCGTGATGAGAATAATAAGCAATATAGAATTTCTATGATGGTTGCAACAGGTCTTGAAAAAATTGCAATAATTAAAACAGGATCAGGGAATCCCTTTACTCCAGAAAACCAGTTTATAAAAGAGGCTGGAGATCCAAATCGTAATGTTTATGTTTGGGATAATGATAATGCTTTAAAAGATATTGGTCCTATTTGTTGTGCAGAGCTTTCTCGTGTTGAAAATGTGGATTATGGTTTTTTATTTGTTGGTGGATATGGAGGATTTGGAGTTTTAAGGGGTGTAGGTGGGGATGGTTGGAACGGGAGGACAGATATAGCTGAAGAAGTAGATTTCCCTACAATTTCTGGATGGACATTTAAGGAATTAAAAAAAACTGATGGTACTGCTTTTTCTCAAGTTCGCAAAATTGTTTGTCACAAACGAGGATATTTATACGTAATTAATACGGAAAGAATTTATAGATTAGATATTCATCCAGATAAATTTAAAGATGTAGAAGCAGATCCTCTTGATGAAAAAAATATAACTCCACCGCCGGGAGTTTTGCTTGATATGTATCTTTTTTATTACACTAATAATGATACTCGTCTTGTTGTTGCAACAACCAAAGGATTATTTTATTCAGATACAATTTCTGACGATGATGAAGATAAGAATCCAAATTGGACTAAAATTCAGTTAAATTCTGGAAGTTATTTATCGAGTCCTGTTTCGCATTTAAGTTTTGTTTCTCAACAAAAAGGTGGTTATACCGATAATGGAAATTTATATGCGGTATCTGCGGACTTATCTTTTAATTTATCAAATATTTATAGATTTAACGTTTTGGGTGGAAATATACATTCAATACCTGAAGTTGTAGGTACTGATTATTTTTACACAATCGGTGAGTTAAGAACTAATTTTTTAACAGATGGTACTTTTGGTTTTAATTTACTTTCTAAACATCTTGGAAAAAGTGAATTTTTAAGAAAAATCAACATTAGCTCTGATCAATCTAATATGAGAAGAAATGAAAATGTTATTGATTTAGATTTAAAAACAAATGCTTATAATGTTGGGGTTATTGCAAAAAATTCTGCTTCAGGGGCATGGATTGTTCCTGGGGATTGGGGAATTAGGGTGAATGATTAATAATTGTTAAAAATTATATTTTGAAAAACGAAGAGGTACTTTTGATGAGAGTGAGTAAGTTTTTTATTTGGATATTTTCAGTTTTATGTCTTTATAATACTGTATTTACATATGCTCCTACAAATTTTTATAAACCATATGATATTAATTTTAGAATGTTTGAATGGGAAAATACCAGATTTAAATTGGGCATGAATTTTGAGTATGGAGATACTAGAAGTGGTAAAAATGGGGATGAAGATAAAGTTGGAATTTTAAGACTTTATAATGATTCAGAATCAGCATTAACAATGTTGATGGGAGCAAAGAAAGGCAGTGAAATTTATAATCTTGCCAATAATTTGATTCCTGCTTATAGTCCTGCAACAGATGATGGTATACGAGGGCACATAAAATTTGATGGTCAATATAAGGATTTGGATTGGACTATTTGGGGAAAATATAAACTACCGGTAGAAACATTGCCGGGAAATTTTGATTTTTATATTTACGTTCCATTTAGGTACATGGAAATTGATGATATTAAGATTTATGATCAAACCAAAAATGTATTAAGTTCGGATCGTGATGTTAAATTTTATTTAACAGATAACTTAAAAGAAAATGTAAAAAGATTAGGAGATTTGAATTTAAATAGTTGGAAAAAATTTGGTATTAGCGATATTGTTTTTATGCTTGGTTGGTACAAAGATTATAAACAAGCTAAAGAGCATTTAAAAAATGTTAGAATAAGTTTTAAATTAGGTTTATCGGTTCCATCTGGAAGTGTAAAAGATGAAGATGAGGCTTTTAGTTTGCCATTAGGAAATGATGGAGGATGGGGAATTCCACTAACAGCTGGACTAGATTTAGATTTTGTAAAAAAATTTAGAGCTGGTTTAGAGTTCGAGATGATCTGTTTTTTTGATAAAACTAAAGAAATGAGATTAAAAACTGATGTTAATCAAACTGATTATTTGTTTTTGCACAAAGGTGTTGCAACAAGAAGTTATGGTTTTTATTGGAAATTTAATCTTTATGTTCAGGCAAAACACTTTTTAGGCGGTTTAAGTGCCATGGTTGCTTATCAGTTTTTAAAACATGATAATGATACGCTTACTGCGCAATCTAATGATTTTAGTTATAATATTATAAATTCTGCAGAAAGTTTGGAAGAGTGGGGAACTCAAAATTTTATTTTCCAATTTAATTATGATTTCTTTAAAAGCTGTAAGCATTCTTGGTTTAAGCCCCAATTGAGCATTTTTGCCAAACTTCCGGTAACGGGAAAAAGAGTTATGAATGCATATACTTTTGGTGGACAATTTGGATTGAATTTTTAAAGGGTTTGTATAATAAAATGTTGTTTTCACTTGACTTTCCTGTAAGCCTCGGTAGAACTACCATTAGTAATATTTAACATGTTTTAGGTATATGAGGAGTCAATTTATGGAAAATAAAAAAAATACAATCAAATCATTAGTGTTAACTTTTTGCTTTTTAAGTGGATTTTTGAATTCTTCTTATGGAATGGATTTGGATAAGGAAAATTGGAAAAAAATAAGGAAAGAATTTATTAAAAAACAAGAATTAACTAAACGAGGAATGTTTTTACCAGATAGTCCTGTTTCGCCTGAAAAATATAAAAAAACGATAAAAAAATCTGCGGCTGTAAATCCAGATTTAAAAGCCTGTATGTTATGCAAAGTGTGTTTCTCAGAAATAAGTGATAATGAGAATAAAGTGTTTTGGGGATTGATAAACGATAACAATGATAAGGTTATTCATATTTTTTGTTCGGATTGTATTAAACAGTGGTTGTTAGTAAAAAATAGTTGCCCTATAACAAGACAAGAAATAAAGTTTAAAAGATCTTTTAAACAAAAATTAATGTGTCTATTTCGCGCTTTGTTACCGACCTCTTTAGCGGCATTTCTTCTATTAGGTAATGTTGATGATCAAGGAAATTGTTCTATGATAAGTGTACCCGAAAACATGGATCTTTTTTTAAAGCTATCGTGTTCAGGGATTTTATTACTTTCATATGGAGCTTTCTATGTTCTTTATAGGAATTCAGAAAAACCTTTCCCATTAGTACAAAATATTGAAAATAAAACTAGGAAGAAAGTTGTAAATAAAGAAAATTATATTTTGGTAGAAATTCCAACAAGAAATTTAGATATGCTAAAGGTAACTGAGTTTAAAACTCAGCTAGACATATGTGGCTATGTAGCAAAAAAATTTCCTGGTAAATAAGATTTGGGACTAGTAAATAAAAATAGACAGTTTAAAAAACTGTCTATTTTTATTTACTTAATTTTAAAATTTTTAAATCATTTGATCAGTAAAAAGTCCACGTTGTTCAAAGGCAAAGGCTTTTGTTTTTGCCCTAATTAAGCTTTCAGAGAGGACTTCTTTTTTTGTTTTAATTCCTTCATCCTGTTCTGGAGCTTCTAAAAAATCAATAAGTTTGTTTTCAATATCGCTTTCGATTTCTTCGTAAAATGAGATTGGGAGAGTTGAGCCTGTTAAATCTAAAAAGAAACAGAATCTATATACCAATGACCATAACAAATCGTCAAGGTCATCCATATGATTTAAAATTGAATGTACTCCTAAAAGTTGAAGGCCGTTGCCAATAGATTTGAATGATTCCCAGATTCCTTCGTATGATATGCTATTCCAAATAGTTTTACTTAAAGATATTTCAAAGAAACGAATAATTGTTTGGCGAAATCTTTCTAAAATTTCTTTTTCTTCGAATTCTTTTTTTAAGTTTCGAATTTCTTTTTTAGTGATTGTTGCAATTTCTTCTGAAAGTTCTGTGATAAATTGATTTGGTTGTTCATTAAAATATTGAAGATGCTCAGTAAATTTAAATAGTATTTTATCCTCTATTTTTCTTGAAAGGTAGAAAGTTGTTGGGGATGTGTATTCTTCTATATCAAAATATTTTTCAAGTAAGGTGGGGATAGCTTTAAGAACTTGTATTAAAACTGTATCATCTATTAATTCACATGATTTCATTTTATTATAAAAAAGTCTAAAGCCTGTGTAAATGGATTGAATGTTAATATTTATTTCGTTGCCAAGTTCTAAAAATTCTACAATATGAGTTCCGTTTTGAGACAAAAAGTTAGCATAATATTTGCTGTTATATATATCTTTTACATATTTTGTAAGATATTTATTAAATTTTTCAGTTTTTGATTTTTTGACTGTTATATCTGTTTGTTCTGATGAATAATAATGATTTGATCTTAGATTTGTAAAATAGCTTTTAACACTGATAATACAGAGATCAGATGGTAAATTAGGATTTGTTGTTTTTAAAAAGCTAGAGGGGGGTGTTTTTGGTGAAAAATTAGAATTTATATTTAGATTAGATGTATCTGTTGCATTTGAACAAAAGTTTGCGATTGTTGAAAGAAAAAGTATAAAAAAGATGGATATTTTTTTTGTTTTCATAAGTTCCTCCTTTTTGATAAATTACTAAAATGGTTTAACATTATATTAATAATAACTTAGTGAGACTAACACTCAAGTATTTTTTTTTTCAAGCAAAATTTAATTTTTGGAGAATATTTATGCCTCTTTATCATTATGATTCATTTAATCGTCGAGGCAAGAGAATTTCAGGAACGATAGATGCGGCTTCTTTACAGACCGCAAAAAATATTTTGCAAGGCCAGGGTTTAATGCCTGTAAAGATAGGAGAGATTGGAACTAAGGCAAATGTTTCGTGGTATGATTTTTTGTTTGAAAGACCTATTGAATTAAAAACAACAATACTTTTTACAAGGCAATTATCAGTGCTTTTAAAGGCAGGAGTTCCTTTGCTCAAATCTTTTGATCTTTTGTCGGAACAATTTGAAAAAAGTTTTAAGCGAATTCTTATTAATATAAAAGATGGTTTAAAGGCTGGTGATTCTTTAGCATTACAATTGAGTAAGTATCCTAAAGTTTTTTCTAATATTTATATTCAGTTGGTAAGAGCAGGTGAAGCTAGTGGTAAGTTACACATGATTTTGGATAATCTGATTGAATATTTAGAAAAATCTGAAGCTACTAGAAAAAGAGTTAAAAAAGCAATGGCATATCCAGTTTTTATGATTGTCTTTTCTGTTCTGGTGATTGTTGCACTTTTGGCATTTCTTGTTCCAAGAATGATAGAGATGTTTGAAAAGATGGGAAAAGAACTTCCTGCAACAACAGTTTTTCTAAAAACGGTGTCAGATTTTCTTGTAAATCATTATTTATTTTTATCAATTTCTGTTTTAGCTATTGTAATAGTTTTTACTTATTGGAAGTCAACTCCTTCTGGTAGTTATAAGTTAGATAAGTTTTTCTTAACCATTCCTTTAACTTCTTATTTTTCTCGAACTAAGGCTGTAGTTCAGTTTTCTAAAACACTAGGAATTCTTTTAGGTGCTGGGGTGAATTTGGCCGAGGCCTTAGATATCGTTTGTAGTATTGTTGATAACAAGATTCTTGCCGCAAAACTAAAGATGGCAAGAGATAGGATTATTAAAGAAGGTAAGATTTCAAAATATTTAAAGGAAACAGGTGTTTTTCCCAATATGGCAAGTTATATGATTAAAACGGGTGAAGAATCGGGTCAATTGGCAAGTATGCTTTTAAGTGTTGGTAATGATTATGATAATGAGCTTACAGAGTTAACGGATTCTTTAGTTGCAAAAATTGGACCAATTATGACAATAGTTGTAGGAGGAATTGTTATTTTTATTGTGATATCTATTTTTGTGCCAATAATGGATATGGGTAATATGCCAACTTTTTAAGTTTAGGAGTTTTTATGGTAATAAAAAAAAGTTCTGCTTTTACAATGTTTGAAATTTTAATTGTTTTAGTTATTTTGGGTACGCTAATAACTTTTTTATGGGGACCTCTGACTAAAATGATTGGTAAGTCAGACGTTAACTTAACGAATTTAAAGTTAGAGAAGTTAAAAAGTTCTTTAATGCAATATAAGATGGATGTTGGACATTATCCTCGTAAGAAAGAAGGTGGATTAAGAGCTTTATTAGAAAAGCCTTCTGGTGAAACTAATTGGCGAGGGCCTTATATTGATAGAGAGGATGATTTGTTGGATAAGTGGGATGGTGAGATAATTTTTAATGCTCCACCCGAAAGATATAAGAATAAAGTTAGATTTTTTGAATTAATTTCTTTAGGTGAAGATGGTCAAGAAGGTGGTGAAGGAGATGCTTCAGAAATTGTAAAAGGTGGTTAGTATTGCGAAAATCTAAAGGATTTACTCTTATTGAAATTTTGATTGTTTTGGTTGTCATCGCTGGGATGGCAACCATTATAACTTCATCAATGCAAAATAGAGAGCCAGCATCAGAAGTTTTAGCGGTGTTGTCAGAATTTAATGATTTAATTGTTTTTGCACGCCAGGAATCTATTTCAAAACAAAAAACTTATAGATTAACTTTTCAGTCCAATGCTGAACATCAAGATTTGATAAAAATTGAAGTTGAATATGATGATCCAGAAAAACTTGGAAAAAAGCTTTATAAACAAATATTTTCACCATACTTTAAAACACAATATGATTTACCAGAATCTGTAAAAATGAAAGCTATATTTAAATCTGATAAAAAAGATGAGTTTGAAGAAAATAAAGGGCAGGCGTATTGTTACTTGATTCCAAGTGGTTTAGTTGAGCCAATAATGGTTCATATAATAAAAAAGATTGATGATCGACAAGAAACCGTAACTTTTATAATGGAGCCATTTAAAGGAGAATTTGAATTGACATATGGTTTTGTAAGGCCTACGAAAACGGGTATTTCTAGATGAAAAAGAATGCTGGGTTTACTTTATTAGAAGTTTTATTGGCGCTTTTAATTCTGGTTTCATCGGTTTCTATTTTTTCTAGTTTACAATTAGGTTCAATTGATAGATTATTTCTTGGACGAGAGAAAATATACAGATCTTTTATTATTAAAAAAAATATATATAAAATATTTTTTAATCCTCCAAAAAGAGATAAGCCAATAGTTGAAAAACTAGAAAATCCGGAAGTTAAGATTACTTCTGAGTTTGTTGATATTGAAAAAAAATCTAAATTAAGTCCATTTGTAGATTTCTTAAGATTTCTTAAGGTTATTGGTGAGTGGAAAAGTGGTACAAATGATGAGAGCATAATGTTTTTAAGTTTGATTAAAAAAACCGAAAAAAATAATAATGAAAAAATTTAATGGTTTTACTTTAATTGAAGTTTTGATTGCTCTTTCTATTTCGACGGTCATTGTTTTTGGGATGACACAACTCTATAGAAATGTTGTTGGTTTTATTGATAGTTCTAGAAAACTTATGGGAGTTAACAAAAAGGTTTGCTTGTTGTTTAACCAGCTGGAAAATGATATTTCAACGGCATTTATTCCTAGTTTACATAAAGAGGAACAAAAGAAAGATACACAATACAAAAAACCTGTTCAACAACAAAAACTTAAAGATGACAAAAGTTTTTTTGGGAAAATTTATGAAGATGAATATATAAGAATAGATAATAAGAAATTTGAATTATTCAAAAGCATTAATTTTATTTCAACAAATCCTTTGGTTGTTTATGGAGAAAATAGACCAAGAATTGTGCGAATTAAATATTTTTTAGAAAGAGATAAGAAAAAAAGTAGAGATGATAAAAATTGTTATAACCTTTTTAGATATGAAACATACGAACTTTCAAATATTGATTTTAAAGAATCTGAAGATGTTAAACACAAAGAAAAAAAATATCAGATAAAAAAATATTTGGTTGCTGATTATATTAAAAGTTTATTTGTAGAGTATGTAACACCAAAACCCCAAAAAGAAGATCAAAAGAAAAGAAATCAAGAGCCTGAAGAAATAAAAAGTTTTATTTGGAACACTGAATTTATTAAAAAAATTGAAGATCAAAAAGAAAAAGAAGTTGTACAAAAGAAGAAAAAAGTAGATAAAAAAGAAAAAAAGTATGTTGTACCGCAATACTTGGAAATAACAATTATTTTTTGGAATGATGAGCTTGAAAGAGAGCATTCATTTTCTACTTTAATTCCTGTTTGGTCTTATCCAACAAGAGAAAAAACAGAGAAAAAACAAGATGATAAAACTAAGTCTGATGATAAAGACAAAATAACAGAAAAAGAAACAAAAAATTCTACTAAAAATACAAAACCTCAAAAAAGTAGACTTCTGCCGGAATCTTTACCTGTGAGAGGGAAAAAATAAGTGTTAGTTGAAAATAAAAAAGCATCGATATTATTATATACCTTATTAATTCTTTCTTTGATAACAGTCTTAACGCAACAATTAATCAGATCGAGCTGGATTGGAACAATTTTTAATAATAGTGTTATTTATAGAGAGCAAGCTCGAGCTCTTGCTTTGAGTGGAGTTAATTTAGCAATATCGCAAATTAGTTTTCCTAAGTCTAAAAAAGATGAAAGAGAAAAAATAAAAGATAAGCCTTTAAAAGATTTTTTATCTAAGGTTTTGCCAAATATTAACAGATGGCAAATTTTTAACTTGAAAGAAAAAATTGACGGTTTAGATGGACAAATAAAATTTTGTATTACCTGTGAAAATGGCAAGCTTAATATTAATCAGATGTTTGATTTTAAAAAACAAGAATTTAAACCAATTTATAAAAGCTTACTAAAAGGGCTTTCTATTAAAGGCAAAATAGCAGAAGGAGAATTTGAAAAAAATTTAACTACATTTTTTAAAAATCGAAAAAGAAAATTAGATGATATTTCGGAATTAATTAATGTAGATGGTTTTGAAGGTTTAAAAATTTTTTATAAACCACCAGAAAATTCGAAAACAAAAAAAAACCCGGAACCAAATAAGAATATTTTTTTGCAAGATTTGTTTACAATCTGGACTGAAAAAGAAAATATTCAATTATTATTTGCTTCAGATTCACTAAGTCAGCTTTTTGGTTTAAGAAGACCTTTGGCAAATGATGCTGAAAAAATGAAAGAAAAATTTGATTCGGTTATAAAAAAATTCAATAAATCCTGGCCATCTGATTGGGAAAAAAATTGGCAAAATATACAGTTAATTGTTGGTCCGTGCCCAAAAACATTTAAGGTTTATAAAAAAATATTATCTAAAGAATTTGGGCCTCAGGTATATTCTGTGATATCTTGTGGTAAAGTTGGAAATGTAGAACAAAAACTTTTAGTTGTTTTAATTCCATCGAAAGATTTACAACAAGCAGAAGAAAATAATAAAAAAGAGAATGGTTCTTTAAGGCAAAAAAAGACAGAACAACAGGAAAAAATAAAAAAGGAGAGTTTTCCTGCGAAATTTGATATTGTAAGATTTTATTGGATATAAGCTTTTTGGCTTGGGAAACTAGGATAGGGTAATTCTGTGAAAACAGAAACACGCGTTGGAATATTTGTTATCGCTGCAATCGCAATTTTTATTTATTTAAGTGTTAATATCGGAGCTTTACGTTTAGATAGGGCTCAGTATTATACTTATAAAACATATTTTGATGATACTGGTGGTTTGGATATCAAATCGATGGTAAAAATTGCTGGTGTTGAGGTTGGTTGGGTTAATGAGATTAATCTTCTTCCGGATGGAAAAGCTGAAATTATAATGCGTGTTAGTAAGAATATAAAACTTGCTAAAAATTCGTATGCTATGATTTCTCAGGAAGGATTAATTGGAACAAAGACTTTAGTTTTAGAATCAGGAGATCCTGCTACTGGAACTTTGTTGCCAGGTAGTACTTTATCTATGCCTGGTAAGTCACCTGCAACGGTTAGTGATTTGTTAGATCAATTCAAAGATATTGCTTCAAATATTCAAGACATTGCCTACTCGTTTAAAGGTGTTTTTGCAACTGCTCAGGGTGAGCGTGATATGAAAGATGCTTTAAGTGGAATTGCAAAAGCATCAAATAGAATGTCTGATTTTGCAGAAGTACTTAATAAAACGATGAGAAAAAATGAAGAAAATATTAATTCAATGTTATTAGACTTTAAGCAGGTTGCACACCATCTTGACGTTGGTGTTCCTTCAATTACAAAAGATGTTGATAGATTAACGTTAGCTTTTGCGGATGATACTTTACCTAAAATATCTAAGGCAAGCGTCAGTGTTGATACAGCATTTGACACAATAGATGATGCTGCGGTTCAAGCGCGTGAAACATTTAGAGAGGCAGAGCAGGTTGCAGAAAAAATTAATACAGGAAAAGGTTTAATCGGAAAATTAATAAATGAAGATGAAACTTATGATGATATTAAAAAGACAATTCGTGGACTGAAAGATTACGTTACTCGTTCGCAATCTTTGATTATTGATGTTGATATGCACTCAGAAACTCTTTTGGCTAGGGATTGGAATTCTAAGGGATATATGGAATTTAAAATTAGACCAAGTCAAGATTATTTTTACCAATTTCAGTTAGTTACAGACGAACGTGGTAGTTTTAAAAGAAAAGAAGAGCACAGAAGCTGGTGGACAGATAAAGGAAGTGTTGATGTTAATGATTTAGATTATGGAAATAATCAGTATGGATATGCTCAAAAATCTCACGATACATTAGAATTTGCAAAAATAATTGATAAAACAACTAGAACTAAAAATGATATTTTATTTGGTTTTCAGTTTGGTAAGCGGTTTAATCGTTTAGCATTGCGTATTGGTATGTTTGAAAACACTTTCGGTTTTGCTTGTGATTATAATATTCCAATGTATACAGATAAAATTCACTGGATTACTAGTTTGGAAGCATTTGATTTTAGAGGGACAAAGCGGATTGATTATAGAGAAAAATTTTCAAGACCATATATTCGTTGGATAAACAAAGTGTTTTTCATGAAAAATCTTTACACTAGTTTTGGTGTGGATGATGCCATTGGCAGAAAACAATCAGGACCATTTTTTGGAGGTGGTCTTAGGTTTAATGATGATGATCTTAAGTATATTTTATCTATTTTACCAATCGGCAAGATTGCTGGAAAGTAGTTGCTAGTTAATTAAAACTATCCATCTAATTCTATGAAACCTTCTTCTTCAGTATCTTCATAATCATCTGTGTTAAAAATAAAACCAATATTATAAATAGTATAATCGTAAGAAGAATCATATATTTGATTATGACATAATATTGTTGAATTTGGATTATTTATATTTTGCATCTTCTTTAGTTTTTCCTGTTTTTTGGACCCTATATTTTCCCCCGCAAGCTTTGCGTGTTTACAATAAAAAATATACACGAGTTATGTAGTTTATCAATGATTATTTCCACTTTTTTGTGTAAATTTCAATTGGTATTTTACTGTATAATTGTTTTTTATTGTGTCAAAAATTGTATTTTTATTTATTTTTTAAAAAGCTTTCGTCTTCGGGTTATTTTAATTTCAAAAGCTTTTGTTCAAATTTATGCATTAAATTGTAATCGAAATCTTTTTGATGCGTATAACCTAAAAGATGAGAAATGCCATGAGCAAGAAGAGTTTTAATATGTTTTTTTAGTGTGGTATTCAATTGATTTACATCTTTTTGGGCGAATTCGAGTGAGATTATAATATCTCCTAAGTTTTGATCTTCAGGTTCGTTAATTTTAATTTTTTGTCCAGCTTTAAGATTAGTGTGATATGGAAAAGATAAAATATCTGTTGATTTATCTTTTTTGCGAAATTTTTTATTAAATTTTTGTATTGTTTTGTTGGTGGTAAATAAAATTCCAATATCAAAGTCTTGATAGTTTAAAAGACGTAACATTGTAGTTACGTCTTTTCTTATTTGTGTTTCGTTAATTTTAATTTTTTTAATTTTATTTTTTATTAAAATCATATTTAAATATTTTTCTTATTTAATAAAAATATTCATATTCCAAGAATCATTTTCTTGTTTTAGCTCTGTTTGATTATTATTTTGATAAGTAATATTCTTGGCTTTTGTTATGCCTTTTATTAAATTTAGTTGTTGTTTTATTTGTTCTAAAATTTCTTTATTCTCGCACCAAATATTTAGTTGATTTAATTCGGTTTTTAGCGAAACTTGTTTTTCTGTTTTGAGTTTTCTACATTGCGTGACGATTTGAATAATCTTATTAATAATGTTTGTACTATCTTGGAAATCATATTCATACCGGTTTTTAGTAAATGTTGTTATGTGAATGCTAACCAGGTTTTCTTTGTCTTTATAAAGATTTTGATACAAGCTTTCTGTAATGTGTGAAAGTATGGGAGCAAATAGTTGTAATAAGCCAAATCCAATTTCGTAAAGTGCAAATCTTGTATTTTTAATTGTATTTTCTGGATATTTGTCGGGGTTGAAAATTTGATCTTTAATTAATTCAACATAGTTATCGCAAAAATTGTGCCAGAAGAATTTCTCTACAGTTTCAAGAGCTAAAGTATAATCATATTTTGAAAAATAATTAAAATAGGTTTTATTTGTTTTGGAAAATTCATGCAAAATCCATTTTGTTAAATGATCAAGATTTTTAGGTTTGTATTCAGTTGAGTGATTTTTTATGTGTTCGCTACAAAATCTAAATGCATTCCATAATTTTGTAATTAATCTTTGACCAATTTTTAATTGATTGGGACTAAAAGCAGTATCTGTTCCTAACTTTCCTTGAGCAGTCCAATATCGTATAACATCGGAAGGATAATTTTGTAAAAGTTCTGTAGGTGTTGGAACTGAACTTTTCCCCTTTGATTTTGAGATTTTTGCTTTTCCTGAAAGTACGTGGCCAGAAATTACAATTTCTTTCCATGGAACTATATTTAAATGATATTGAGCTTTTACAATTGTATAAAAAGCCCAAGTTCTTATTATATCGTGTGCCTGAGGTCTCATGCTCATTGGAATATTAATATTCTGGTCATTAGTTGGCCAGTTTGTATTTATTTGAGGTGTAAGTGAACTTGTATTCCAAGTATCCATAACGTCAGTATCGGGTTTTATATTTGTGCCTGAGCAATTTGTACACTTGTTGCCAGGAAATTTTTGCTCTTGAGGATCAATTGGTAAATCATTTGTGTTTGCTAATAGTACTTGTTTGCAATCTTGGCAATGCCAAACAGGAAAAGGAATCCCGAAAAATCTTTGTCGAGAAATGCACCAATCCCAGCCAAGATTTTCTACCCAATCTTTATATCGAGCTTTCATGAATTCGGGTTTCCATACAATTTTATCTGCGGCTTTTAAAAAATCTTTTTTATGATCTAATATTTTTACAAACCACTGATTGAGAATTAAATATTCAATTTCTTGTTTGCAGCGCTCGTGTACATTTACATCATGTTTGATTTTTTTTTGTTCTAATAATTTTCCAGCTTCTTTTAAAAGTTCAATTGTTTTTTTGCGGGCTTCGTGAACTCTTAGACCTTCTAATGGTCCGGCTTCTTTTGTCCATTTTCCATCAAAGCCAACAATTTGAATAAAAGATAATTTGTGTGTCTTATACCAAAAAATATCAGTCTGATCCCCAAAGGTACAACACATTACAAGACCGGTACCTTTATCTTTTTGTGCTTTTTTATCTGGAAGAATTTTTACTTTTTGGCCAAAAATTGGAACAATTGCAAGTTTGCCATTTAGATGTTTATAACGTTCATCTTCTGGATTAAAAAAAATAGCAACACATGCAGGTAAAAGTTCTGGGCGAGTTGTTGAAATTACAAGTTTTTGACCATCTTCAGTTTCGAACTCGAGGTCGTTAAAGGTAGAGGAAATTGGAGCATCATCAAGTTCGGCTTGAGCAACCGTTGTCTGACAAGTTGTGCAGTACAAAGAAGGTTCTTTTTTTAGATAAACTAAATTTTTTTTATAAAGGTCTAAAAAAGATAATTGTGATATTTTGCGTGATTTATTAGAAATTGTAGAATACAATTTTGTCCAATCTATAGATAGTCCTATTCGTTTCCACAAATTTTCAAAATCTTTTTCAGCTTCGAGAGTTTCTTTTAGGCACAATTTTATAAATTCAGAACGCTTTAGCATTTGTGCTTTTATTTTATTCTTTTTTTCTACATATTTTTCTGTTGGAAGTCCATTGTCATCAAAACCCATTGGATAAAAAATATTTTTACCAATCATTCTTTGATATCTAGCAATAATATCAGTATGTGTGTAAGAGAATACGTGTCCTGTATGTAAAGTTCCAGAAACGGTTGGAGGAGGTGTGTCTATGCTAAAAGTTTCTTTTTTTGAATTTGCATCAAATTCATATATTTTTTCTTGTTCCCAAAGTTTTTGGGCTTCTTGTTCAAATTTGTGATGATCGTAACGTTTATCCATTTTTTTTCCTGAAAATTACAATTTAATAAAATTATGTACGTTTTATATAAAAATATATCATATAATTTAATTTAGTAATATTGAGATTATATTGTGGAAAAATACTTATAAATAAGATTTATAAGCGTTAATTAATGTGATATGGTTATCCACAGTAAAGTTGTGGGGTACAATATCTTAGTACTTTTTTAAAATTTAGAGAATATTTTGGGGAAGCAATATGAATTTTAGCAAAACGAAGAAAAGTTTTTTGTTCATGATTTTTTTTTCTATTTTAACCTTTAATTCTTCTTATTTTGGGACTGAGCCTTTAGATGTTCAATTTGAAGTAGGTACTGCTGTTGCTAAATTTCCTTTAGCTGTTATTCAAAATTATCTTGAATGTTCTAATAAATTAAAAGAAGCCAAAGTGGCTGAAATATTATATTTGGCAAATGAAATAACAAATATTTTGATCAAAATGAATAATCATTTTGATGATGTTAGTTTTTTGAAATTGGTTATGGAGTTTATGATTTCATTAAATTTATTAGAGCTATAAAGTATTATTCGAATGCCGATTTTAAAAAATTAACAAGAGAGATTAATGAAAAATTGAAAGAAGATAAAAAAAATGGAATTAAGCCATCTAAAATAAAGAAGGTGATTTATACAATACTGAAAAATGGTGGATTCTTTATGGATTCTTTTAGCTCTTTGTTTTTTGCTGGGCTTGATGATGAAGATTTTAGCAAGCTAAGAAACTTGTTTTCAAATTTTGGTTGTTTCATGAAGCTTTTTGCATCAAGTATTGATAATAAAAATGGAAAAATTTTATCTAAAACAAGGTTTGGTGCTTTATTGTATGGCTTTTTGATACCCCCTGTTTGGGTTGCTTTTTTTTGTCGTGAAAGAGATCGAGAGCGTCGAGAACGTTTGTGTTTAAATGAATATGACGATTTAGATCGAGAGCGCCGAGAAGGTTTGTGGGCAAATGAATATTACAATTTTGATTCTTCAGATGATGAATTTGATTCTTCAGATGATGAATTTGATTTTGAGTCTCAAGATTCTAATTTGCCTTATTCCTCGACTAAAGAAATAGTAGAAGAAGTTTCTATAGAGAAGTTAGAAGAGGTGTTTCCGAAACATGATTTTAATGAGTGTCCAATGCATTTAGATGAAATTAAAAAAGGTGATTGCATTGTTACTTATGAAGGATGTAATCATATTATATGTAAAGAATGTGTAGGTAGAAATAATGAAGAAAACGATAATATACATCAACATGTAACCAATAATCATCCATTTTGTTTTTATTGTAATATGGTAAAAAATGGTTTAAAAGAGTTTAAAATCAAGTAAACAAGCTTAATAGTTTTTAACCTTAATAGTTTTTAAGTAGTAATTTCTTTTAAAAAAGTAATTCCATTTTTTTTAACATACTGATTTGCAGTTTTTGCAAGCATGGTGGTAACTTTTTTTATAGCCTCTTCTTTTTTTCCTAACAGTGCAAGACATTTTGCTGAATGCAAATTGGCATAAGGGAATTTCTTTAAATCATTTGTGCATTTTTCAAATAAAGTGAGTGCATCTTTGTAATTTTGCGTATTTAAAAGTGATTGAGCGTAGTTATATGCAAATAGTTTTTCTTGTGGACATTTTTTATATAAAATTGCAAAATTTTCACTAGCTTTTTTATAATTTCGGGTTTCGTAATAACAACTAGCCAAAGCAAAAAGAGAGTTTTTATATTTAGGATTTGTTTGTTTTATTTTTTCAAAACTGCAAATTGCTTGGTTATATTTTTTTAAATCTTTAGCAGTTATTGCGTGCATATAAAAATAATCAATTTTGGTAAAATCGCCTTCGAGGGATTTTTGAAAACTTAAAAAGGCATCATGTAATTTGTTTTGTTCGTGATAAGTTTTTCCTAAATGATAATGTGCTTTACTGTAATATGGTTTTATTTTTAATGCCATTTTAAAATTGTTTGCAGCTTGTTTATATATTTTCTTTTTTAAGTATAGTATTCCAAGGTTATGAAACATTTCTGGGTGAGCTTCATTTAATTTGAGGGCTTTTTTATAGTATTTTAGAGCGAGGTTGTTTTTACCTTCAGCTTGGTAAGTAAATGCCATATTAATAATTGGTTCGGAATAAAATGGATCAAGTTCACAAGCTTGATTGTATACTTGCATGGCTTTTTGTTTTTTTCCGTTAACAGCTAAGGCAACAGCATAATTGTTATAATTGCGAGGTTTATTAGGAGCGCTTTTTATGGCATCTTTCCAAAATAATTCTTCATTGCTCCAAATAGTGTTTCGTGTTTTTGTTGTATATCCAGTTAAAAGAAATATCAGACAAATTATGGCTGTTTGATAGAGGTTACTTTTTTTAGATTTAAATAAAGAATTTATTTTTTCTGATAAAAAGCTTGAAAAAATTATTGTTAAAATTGCTAAGAATAGCATTATTCCAAAAGAGGCAAGATAGGATTTATAATCACAAGCTAGTTCGGTTCTGGGAATAAACGAAGCTCGGGGTAATGTTGATATAAAAAACCAAATTACAATAAAACTAAAAACATTTGTTTTGTCTTTTATGAATAAGTAAACGGCACAAAGTATAATTGATAGTAAGATTAAAAATGGAAATATTGTATCTGGATCAAAAAAACTTTTGGATAATTTGTAGTCATAATCAAAGCTTATATTAAAGGGCCAAAAGTACATTGTGATGTAATGCAAAATAACTTTAAATTGTGAAATAAAAAAAGGAATTGGAGTGATTTTATCTTTTGGGTGAGCTGTTAAAATATTTCCACGATTATTTGCAATAGCGGTTTTTGCAGTTGGAATAACATGAACTGGGTTCCAATTTAGTTTTACAACAGAAAAGAATAAAATAACAAAAAACAAAATATGAATAGGTATTCTATAAAATATTTTTTTAGAATTAGCTTGAGCAATAAAAAACCAATCAACTGCCAATATTAAAAATGGAAGAACTATTATAATTTCTTTTGTTCCTGCGGATAATGCAGTTAAAGAAAAAGAGAGTATGTATAACGATGTTTTTATAAAAATACTTTTTGTTTCAATGGCATAGGTAAATGATAGTAATATTATAAATGTGAAAAGAGTTACAAGGCCTTCGAGTTGCATTTGAGTAATATAAGTTACAGTTTGTGTTTGTACAGGGTGTAAAAGAAATAATCCACTTGTGATTGTGCTTATTAAAAATGCATTTTTTTGTAAAAAAGGTGACTTATTAAAGTTTGAGATTAGTTTTAAAAGTAAAAGGAAAATTAATATACCGATTATAATGTGAATTGATAGATTTAAAATCCTATAAGGAAATGTGTTGGTCTGCCAATGTCGGTATAAAAAACGATTCAGAGTTCTAGAAATCCATCTATTACTCGAAAAAAATGTATTAAAAATACTGTTGTTGTCACGTATAATATGAAAGTTTTTTGTAATTGTTGGTAAATCATCAAAAATAAATTTGTAAGTTAGCGATGAATAGTAAAATATAAAGGTTGTAATTGAAAGTAGTATTGGAACAAAAATAATTTGCCAACGTTTTAAGCTTGAATTGTTTATTAGTCTTCTCTCTTTTAATAAAGATTTATTAGAACTAATCATTTTATTTACTACTCATGCTTTTATATTTATTGTTTTATTCTCGTTTGAAGATGCTGCTTGTTTTAGTACCTTTTGGATTTCACTCATTTTTACACTTCCGTTTCCCTGTTTGATTTTTTCTTCTAATTTTAGTTGTGCTAATTCATTTTTTACTGTTTGTTTAAATTGTTCCGGTGCATTTATATCTAAAAGTTCGGATAGGTATTTTTTTGCTTCGTTTTTTTTATTTAGCTTTTTATAGCAGGCAGCTATTCTAAAATGAGCTTGTGCTAAGGGTTTTGGTAGAGTTGTAGTTTTTTTGAATAAATTTAATGCTTGATTTATTTTTTCTTGAGAAAGGTAAGTTTCTGCTAAGTTATAAATGTATTTAGTATTTAACGGATCATTTAGAGATAGGTTGGCATAAAGTTTTTCAGCTTTATCTAACTGCTTTAACATAAAATATGAGTTTGCCAAATTAAATTGTACTTGATCTAGAAGTTTAGGATTTTTAACTCCCTTAACTAAAACTTGTTCGAAAGCTTTAGCTGCGTGATCATATTTTTTCAATTTAAGGCTCATTTGACCCAGTGTATAAAAACCTTCTGTAACATCAAGATCACCTTTGGTTGCCTTTTCGAAGTATGTCCATGCTTTTTCTTCTTCTTTTTTTTCTAAAAACAATCTTCCTAAATTATAGAAAGCTTTTCCGTAATATGGTCTTATATCAATTGCGACACGGAGCATTTTTTCGGCTTCTTCATAATTTTTCTTTTTAAGAAAAAGTGTTCCTAAATTATTATATGCTTCAGGATAGTTTGGAAAAATATTTATTGCTCCTTTTAAAGCAGATATTGCTTTTTCAATTTCGCCTTTCATTGAATAGGCAACCGAAATATTACTTAAAGGATCAGCATAATATTTATCTAATGAAATTGCTATTTTGTAGTGTTTGATTGCATTATCAACATTTCCTGTTTCAGAAAGAGCTACCCCTAAATTGTTATGTCCACGTGCTTTAAGAGGAGCTTTTTTTACAATGTCATCCCAAAAATTAACGGGAGATTTCCATACTGTATTTCTATTTAATGTTGTCAGTCCAATGAATACAGCCAAAACACTTATTATAGCAAGTTTGTATGTTTGGTTGTTTATATAACTTGGTATTGCTTTTATTTTTTCTATTGAAAATTGTATGATGTAAACTAATGCCAATGCTATTAAAAATAGCCAGCCAATTGATGCTAGATAGGTTTTATAATCACAAATTAATTCTGGAGATGGAATTATACTTGTTCTTGGGGCAACTGTTACAAAAAACCAAAATAAACCAAAAGTGATAAAAGAATTTTTTTTCTTAAATAATAAATATGTGCAATAACTTATTATTGCAGCAAGAATTAAAAATGGGAAAAGTGAATCTACAGAAAAAAAGTTTTCTGCTAATTTCCAATCATATTCAACACTCATATTAAATGGCCATACAAAAACTAATAGGTAGTGCAAAATTACTTTAAATTCTGAGATTAAGTAGTGTAATGGGGTTATAACGTCATAAGCTGCTTTTGTTAAAATGTTTCCCCTATTATTTGCTGTTGACATATTTAATGATATTGCACGAGTAAAAAAGTTGAAATGCATATAATGGAAGAAAACTGTGAAAAATAAAATAAAAAATGTTGCATGTACATATATTCTTTTCTTAAAACTATTCCATTGTTCTTGTGAAATGAAAAACCAGTCTACAAGTAAAAGTAAAAATGGAGTTACAACAACAATTTCTTTTGTTCCGCAAGATAAAAATGCAACAATAAAACTAGTTGGGATTAATATTATTTTTGCAAAATTGTTTTTAGAGGTAAATGCTTTTACAAAGAGCATCAGTGTTGTTAGTACAAAAAGAGTTGCTAGCCCTTCGAGTCTTGCTTGAATTACATAAGAAATAGTTTGTGTTTGTACTGGATGCAATAAAAATAGTGCAGATGTGGTAAAAGCTATCAATAAAGAATTATTATATAAAAAAGGCTTATTTTTTATACATCTGCATAAAGCATGAATAAGATAAAAAACAGAAATACCTGCAAGTATATGAATAATTAAATTAAAGGTTCTGTAGTAAAAGGGATCAAAACCTCCAATTTTATAATTAAGTCTATTTAACCAATCTCCCATCCAACGAGAATTTGTTAGCCATCTTGCTAAAGGATTATCGTGGCGAATTGAAAATTTTTTGGTAATATTTGCCAGATCATCAAATTGAAATGGATATTTTAGTGAAGGGTAATAAAAAATTGTTGTTAATATTGCTAAAATTGATGGTGGTATAATTCTTTGCCACAACGGAAGTTTTGGATAATCATTGTGGGAAAAATAATTTTTTTTATCTTCAGATATGGTTGCACTTCTGACTCTTTTCCTACTCATATTTTCTCCTTATATTTTTTTAATCATTATAGGAGATATTTACAAGAATAGAATGTTCGGTCAAATTTTAATTAAAAAAAGAATATACAATTAGATTTGGGAGGTAAATTTCAAATTTATTTGCCAATTTTTTATTACATAGTGGTGAAAAAATTTATTATTTTAATTTTAAAATTTTTTAATGTATTAATATTGAAAATAAGGAGCATGTTTTTGATGGATAGGTGTTTATACAGATATATTTTGTTATTAAGCTGTATTAAAATCTTATATTTTAGATATTGTATTATTTGACCATAATAATAAAGTGATTTAACCTTTTAGTATAGGGATACTTCAGTAATTTTAACTATAGAAAGAATTTTATGTTTAGTGATCAATTAATGAAATTAGTAAGTGAAATAGCAATACTTTTCCCAGCTTTTTTGGTGATTTTTACTTTTAGAGGTTTTTTTACTGCTTTAGTCGCAAAAAAACTGGGTGATGATACAGCGTATAATGATGGGTTTTTATCTTTAAACCCGTTAGTTCACATAGATTTGTTTGGCCTATTATTTATGCTTGCTTTTTTAATTTTGATTAGTAGCTTTTTAGGATTTTTTAATACTGGATTTTTATTTGTTATTTTTATTTTGTTAGGAGTTAGGTGGTCTATTACCGTTCCTATTAACGATAAGAATTTTAAATACCATACGATGGGAATAGTTTTAACAACTTTGGCGAGTTCTTTAGGTAGTTGTTTTGTTATATTGTTTTTTATGTATTTAACAAAATATTTTCCATATCAATTATTACCTAAATATGCTGTTATTACAGTAATAGAAATTTTTCAAGCGATAATCGATTTATCAACTTTTTGGGCAGTGTTAGATTTAATTCCAATTCCTCCATTTAATGCGGGTAGACTATTGAAATTTATTTTGCCTTCATCTTGTCAGTCATGGATTTTGTTTTTAGAAGAGTATTCGATATATGTTTTTTTAGGATTGTTTTTTATTCCTGGAATTAGTCATGTTTTTTTTAGATTGATATTTAAATCTGGTGCCGTTGGGTCGGCTCCTAGTTTAATTTTTTATTAAAAGTTTTTTATTGCTTTTAGTTTTTTAATTTATTTTGTTTTTAGGAGAAATTGTGGAAAAAGATTTTTTAGGTTTTTTAGCAGATATCGCTGTTATTTTTCCGGCCTTCTTAATTGCGTTGTCAGTTCACGAATGCTCTCATGCTTTAGTTGCATATTGGCTTGGGGATGATACAGCAAAAAGACAGGGAAGAGTTTCGTTAAATCCTTTTGCGCATCTAGACTTTTGGGGAACAATTTTTTTATTGATTTTTAGGATTGGTTGGGCAAAACCCGTTCCATTTAATATTCAACGTTTTAAATATCCAAGAATTTATTCTGTTTTAACCGCTTTAGCAGGTCCAGCTTCAAATTTTATAGTAGCATTAGTTTGTTTTGTTTTTATTAAGTTTTTACCAATTTTTGGTTTTTCTCATGCTGTTGCAATTTCTTTATTTAAACTGCTTGAAGCTTGTGCATATATTAATGTAATGTTAGGTACTTTTAATTTATTACCGATTCCTCCACTTGATGGCAGCCATTTTATTTTTGCACTTCTGTATAAAAAATATCCAAATGTTATTGTTTGGCTTTATAGATATTCAATTTTTATTTTATTATTTTTGTTATTTTTTCCTGGAACAAGATCAATTTTAATTGGATTTATTCATGGTGTATTTAATTTTTTAAAAAACTTGGTTATTTAATTTTGGAAAGATTTTAATGGATAACGATTGTAAAATATTAAAAACCGGAATTATTAATGTAATTCCAGAAAAAGAATTTGAGAAAAAATTATCTAGCAAAAAAAAATTAAAAATTAAACTAGGAGCCGACCCAACGGCACCAGATTTACATTTGGGGCATGCTGTTGTTTTATCGAAGTTAAAACAGTTTCAGGACTTAGGGCATGAAGTAATTTTTTTAATTGGAGATTTTACAGCAAGAATAGGAGATCCTTCAGGTAAAAGTAAAACAAGACCGCCGTTGTCTTTAGAAGAAGTTAAAAAAAATTCTAAAACTTATTTAGAGCAGATTGGAAAAATTTTAGACATCAGTAAAACTACTATCAAATATAATTCAGAATGGTTGTCACAATTTAAGTTTGAAGATGTTTTAAAATTGGCTGGAAAAGTTACTGTTGCAAGAATTATAGAGCGAGATGATTTTACAAAAAGACTTAAAGAAAATGCTCCAATTGGTTTGCATGAACTGTTTTATCCTTTGATGCAAGGTTATGATTCTGTTGCTTTGCAGGCAGATGTTGAACTTGGTGGAACTGATCAAAGATTTAATCTTTTGATGGGGAGATTTTTACAAGAACAGTATGGACAAGAACCTCAAATAATTATGACAATGCCACTTCTTGAGGGTTTAGATGGTATTCAGAAGATGTCAAAAAGTCTTAACAATTATGTTGGTCTTTGGGAAAAAGCGGATGTTGCTTATGGAAAATTAATGTCAATTTCTGATAAATTGATGTGGAGATATTATTTATTATTATTAGATAAACTTCCTACGGAAATAGAAAAAATGAAAATAGATGTTGTTGCTGGTACTTTGCATCCAATGGAATTAAAAAAAGAAATGGCATACAAAATTATTGAAAAGTTTTGGTCTTTAGACCAGGCAAAAGAATCACAACAGAAATTTGAATCTCTTTTTCAGAAAAAAGATTATTCAAAAGCAACAGAAATAGAATTACCTAATGATTTTAAAAATCCGGTTTGGATTGTTGAATTATTAAGAACATTAAAAGCTGTCTCTAGTTCTTCTGAAGCAAAAAGATTAATTGAATCAGGTGCTGTCTTTGTTGATAAAAAACAAATAAAAGATTTTAAAGCTGAAGTTGTTTGGAAAATAGGGATTATTGTAAAAGTTGGTAAGCATAGAATTTATAAATTAAAGTAAATAAAAAGCCCCGTAATTTTACGGGGCTTTTTATTTACTTTTTATAATTCATTACAAATTCAATTAACAATCTTGTTCCGGCACCGGTTGCACCTTTTCCAAAGTAACTTATTCCTGGAACGCTATCTGCGGTTCCTGCAATATCAAGATGTGCCCATTTTGCTTTTTCTACAAAATTACTTAAAAAAAATGCTGCAGTGATTGTTCCTGCCTTAAAATTTGCAGCGCCACAATTTGCAATATCTGCAACATCAGATTTAATTGCGTCTTTAAAATCATTATCCATAGGCAAAGCCCAAACTCGATCTCCTGTTACTAAGCTAACAGCATGAAGTTTAGTTCCAATTATTTCATCTTTTGTCATAAGGCCAGTAAAAAAGTGCCCTAGAGAATAAAGACATGCACCTGTTAAAGTTGCAATATCGATGATTACATCAGGTTTATGGAATTTTTCTGCATAACAAAGTGCATCTGCTAAGATTAATCTTCCTTCTGCATCGGTATTTTTAACTTCTGCAGTTTTGCCATTCATAAAGGTTATAATATCATCTTGTTTGCAAGCTTTTCCGCTTGGCATATTTTCAACAAGTGGCGTAATTCCAACAACATTTACTTCTGGTTTTAATTGTGCAATTGCTCCCATTGCTGCAATAACTGCAGCTGCACCAGACATGTCAAATTTCATGCCTTCCATGTATTGAGAAGGTTTTAAACTAATTCCGCCAGAATCAAAAGTAACACCTTTGCCAACGAGCGCGATTGTTGGAGCGTTTTCTTTTGAGCAATTGTATTCTAAAATAACAAATTGTCCTTCTTCGTCGGATCCTGCATCAACTGCTAAAAAACCACCCATTCCTAATTTAGCAGCTTCTTTTCTATCTAAAATTTTGCAATTAAGTTTCCATGAGTCAGCAATTTTCTTCGCTGATTTTGCAAGGGAGTTGGGAGTTAAATAGTTAGCGGGTAAATCCGCAAAGTATCGCGCCAAATTAGTAGATTGTCCAATTATTTTTCCTTCTTTTAGATTTTGTTCAAAGTCTTTATTTATTTCAGATACATATAAAAGAAGTTTTCCTTGCCACTTGTAGTCTTTTTTAGTTTTACTTTTATATTTTTCAAATTCATATTCAGCAATATATCCGATCGTTACAATCTGTTTTAAAAGCCTTGATCTTACTAAGCCAAATGGTTTTTCATTTGGTATTGAAATTACTGCTTCTTTAATTTCTAATTTTTTTAATGTTTTGATTGAATAGCCAATTGCTCTTCTTAAGTTTTCAAGTTCAATATTCCATGTTTTATTAAGTTTTCCTATTCCTACAAAAATAAATTGAATTAGATTTTCTTCTTTGGTTGCAGTTAGTGTAAATGTTTGGCCTAGTTTTCCTGTGAATTTATGTTTTTTTAAAATTTCTTTTAGATTAGGATAAAATGATTGTTCTATTTTAGAAAAATCATTTTGATTGTCTAAAGGTATAAGATCTTCTTTTAATAAAAAAATGTAACCTTCGGTTTTATTTTCCCAAAATTTTTTTGTTGTAAGTTGTATATTAATCATTTATGTTCCTTCTTAAAGCTATTTAAAGCATCCTTTAATGCTTCTAGGCTTAGTAAAGCACACCGTAATCTCGTCGGACCCAATTTTAATTTAATTATTTTAATAATATCATCTTTATTAAAATTTAGTACTTGGTCTATGCTTTTACCGATACAATATTGAGTTAGCATTGAAGCTGTAGCCTGACTAATAACGCAACCAGCTCCCTGAAAGCCAAGTTCGGAAATTATAATACTTCCACTGCTATCGGTTTCTTTTTTTATTTTGCCTTCAATAGAAATTTTATCCCCACATGATGGGTTAAATTGTTTGCTAGAAAAATCAGGATCATGGATATTTTTTCTGTTTTTTGGAAATCGGTAATGTTCCATTAGTTCTTCTTGATATAATTTTTCGTTACTCATTTTATTTATTTAATTTAAATGGGTTAAATTCGATAAGATTTTCTTTATTTATAATAACATAACAATAAACTTTGCGTGTAATAAGAATTGTGTGAAATTGTACAAAAAAGAAAAGAAACCATGCTAAATTATAAAGTAATGTTGCATAAACCAATACCATTTGTAAGAGTTTTTAGTTTAAAGTTAGATAAATTATTTATGTAGATATATAAGCGAATAATAATAATCTAGTCAAAAGCAATAAGAAAACGTGTATCAGGAGTATTTTATTGCTTTTGACTTAAATAATTAAAGTATTCCATATTTGTAAAATTATTAAGTTCAGCGTTTGTTTAGTATTAGATCATTATCTAGTAAAAGTGTTGCAGTAGGATTTTTTGTTTAAATTGGTTTGATTTGAAAAACTCTGATCACAAAAATATTTTATAGCATTATTTAATTCTTCTAATAAAAGATCAACATCGCGTAATGTATTATATAAATAAAAACTTACACGTAAACTTGCATCTGCTTTTAATAAATTAGATAAAGGTTGTGCACAATGGTTTCCACTTCTTACGGAAATACCTTTTTGGCTTAGGAATGCACTTAAATCATGTACGTGTATTCCATCTATGGTAAATGATATTAGGTGCCCATTTTTTTTCAATCGTTCCCTGTTTCCTAAAATTCTAATTCCATTAATTTTATCTAAACCTGAAATTAGGTAATTACACAGCAAGGCTTCATGTTTTTTAAGATCTTTGAAATTTACATTTTGCGTCAAATAATCAATTGCATATCCTAATCCTATGGCTTGTGCAATTGGAGGAGTCCCAGCTTCAAATTTTTGCGGTGATTTGCGCCATTCTGCTTTGTCCCAAGCGACGTTATAAACCATGGAACCTCCAACCTGATATGGTTCAACCTGCTCGTGAAGTTCTTTTTTTATATATAAAATTCCAATTCCTGTTGGAGCGAGCATTTTGTGTCCAGAGAATGCTAAAAAATCGATATCTAATTTTTTAACATCTATTTTTTGACGAGGTGAACTTTGTGCTGAATCTAGCATGACTTTTGCACCAACCGAATGTGCTTTTTGAATAATTTTTTCTAGTTGGTTTTGATCTTGCCAAACATCGCCTAAAACGTTTGAGGTATGAATTAATGATATAAGCTTTGTTTTATTATTAATGAAATCATTTTTTTGTGGATCAAAATTTACAAAAGAAAAGTCCTCTTTGTTTAATTCTATAAATTTAATTTTAGCTTTTTTATCTTGTACAACACGTAACCATGGTAAAAAATTTGCATGATGTTCTGCTTGGGTAACAATAACGTTGTTATCTTTAGATATATTTTTACGTAACCATGCATCAGCAACAAAATTTATACTTTCGGTAGTTCCAGATGTGAAAATAATTTCTTCGGGGTTTGCATTTAAAAAAATTGCGACTTTTTCGCGAGCTTGCTCATATAATGATGTTGCACTTTCACCTAAATCGTGAATTGAACGGTGGACATTGGAATAATTCTTTGAGTAAAATTCGGTTATACCATTTATTACTTGTAATGGTTTTTGAGTTGTTGCTCCATTGTCAAGATAAACAAGTTTATCAAAATTATGTTTTTGATTAAAAATAGGGAAATCAGATTTTAGTTTTTTGGGGTTAAAAGACATAATTTTAAATCCTCTTAATTAAGGTTTAATTAAATTAATGGTAAGCCTTTTTAGATATTAAATTTTATTATATTACTAGTTACATTTTAATCTTAGTATTGAAAATTAAAAAATAAAAATTTTAAATTAAAATTACTCTTAAAAAACAAAAAAAATGATCAAAAGTTTAAGTATATTTTTTGTATAAATTTGACAGCATATGATTTTATGGGTAAGTTTTATCATTAAATCATTGACATATGCGGGAATAGCTCAGTGGTAGAGCATTGCCTTGCCAAGGCAAGGGTCGCGGGTTCGAATCCCGTTTCCCGCTCCAGTTCTGTTTGTTAACTAGTAGCTTTTTCAAAAAGCACTCTAAATTGATATATGCCTTTAATTTTGATATCCTCTTTACAAGGTGTCTTAGAGATAAGAATCTTTGCTGGGTTCCAGCTTGTATTTAATAAAAATTTATTCTAAAGATAATTTAGATTATAGCTCGGATAGCTATATTTTGATTTCTTTGAATAATATTTTAATATTTGATATGGAAAAAAGATAAGTGAAGCTGTTTAAAAGTTTAAAAAGTGAAGAGGATTTTATCCAATGAAATCAATGCTTCAAGAAGGTGCAACTGTTTTTAAGGCCATAAAGAAGGCTTGGAATAATTGTGATAAACCTGAAGAATTTACAATAAAAATTTTGGAATTTGGAGAGAAAAGTTTTTTTGGAATTACAAAAAAACCTGCTGTGGTTTCTATAAACTATAATATAAAAAAACAGCCAAAAAAACCTGAATATAAATTCGAAAAAAAGGAAGTAAGTAGAAAAGAAAAGACTATAAAAACAAGAGGAATGATTCAAGACTTTGAGAAAAATAAATTTAAAACTAAACAGCCAGATACTTCGCTTCCTCGTAAAAAAACTATTACTTATGAGTGGACCGATGAGTTAATCAAAGATGTTTCTTTTTGGTTAAAAGAAATAACAGGTATTATGGGTATAAAAATAGATTTTACTTGTAAGTCAGAACAGCGAATTTTAAACATTTTCTTAAAGGAGAGTGTTTTTAAGGAAAGTGAAAACGAAAAAATGTTTTTTATAAGCTTATCACACTTATTAATGCAATTTTTGAGAAAGAAATATAAGAAAAAATTGAATAATTATTATTTAATTATTCATTCAAATATTTTGGAAACAGATGGATCTGGAAAGAATAAAGCATCTTGATAAAGAGAGAGAAGCTATAATTGCATTATGTACTCCAAGAGGAAGCGGAGCAATAGCATTATTACGTCTTTGTGGTGATAATGCTATCAGAATTGTTGATTGTATATCCCAACTTTCTTCTGAAAAAAATCTAGTTGATTTGCCAACACATACTATTCATCATGGATATATAATTCCTGTAAAAAGTTCTCAAAAAATAATTGATGAAGTTTTATTTTTTTTAATGAGATCACCCAAAACGTTTACAGGGCAAGATACAGTTGAAGTTTGTTGTCACAATAATGCTTTTATTGTTGAACAGATTATTCAAAGAGCAATTGAGGCTGGTGCTCGCATGGCACAGCCCGGTGAATTTACAAAAAGAGCTTTTCTAAATGGCAAAATTGATCTTGTTCAGGCCGAATCTATAAATGATGTGATTGTTGCACAAACTGAATTATCTTTAAAGAAATCGATGTCCCAACTTCAGGGAACACTTTCTTCTTATGTATTAAATATTGAATCAAATTTAGTTGAACTTTTGGGTATAGTTGAAGGAAGCTTTGAATTCTTTGAAGAAGAGAATCAAGATTTATATATCGATCAAATGATTAAAGATAAAATTAATTTTATCTTTAATCATTTGAAAGAATTAAAAAATAATTTTAGTCAGCAGAAGCAAGTAAAAGATGGTGTAAAAATTTGCATTATTGGATCTGTTAATGCTGGTAAATCTACTTTGTTTAATGCGATTTTGAAAAAAGATAGGGCTATTGTTACACCAATTGAAGGTACAACTCGAGATAGTATTGAATGTAGTTTGTATAAAAATGGAAATTTTTGGTTGCTTACTGATACTGCTGGTTTAAGACAAACATCAGATTTTATTGAGAAAGAAGGTATTCAAAAATCGTATCAAGCTGCTGCTGAAGCTGATATAATTTTATTAACTATAGATTGTTCCATGGATTTACCTGATCAACAAATAAAAACTTACAAAGATATTTATAATAAATATCAAGATAAAATTATTTTTGT
>JBHPBZ010000002.1:0-56723 GCA_042576165.1 Candidatus Babelota bacterium
GATTGAAAGAAAAATAAAGGATTTTGGTAAAAATAACTCCGATTATATTAAAAAATATATTATGAATCATTGTTCACATCAAAGGCTAACCAATAATCAAGTGTTTGTGATTTGTATTTTTTTTGAATCTTTATTAGATAAAAGATTAATTGGATATGATGAGCTTTTAATCTTAAAAAAAATTGTACAAAAAAATAAGAATTTTATAGAAAATAAACTTAAAGACCATTTTTTGTTTTATTTCATGCTACAAATCATAAGCGCCAATAACAAATATTTAAAGATTTGGAATATCGTTTTAAATAACATAAAAAAGCAACAAATAGAGCTCGAGCTAGGGTCATTAAATATTAATTATCGGGATTTACAAATTATCATTAAAATAATTTTATTAAATAATAATTTAAGAACATTAAATTTAGCTCTTAACCATATAAAAAGGTTGCCTCCAGAGATTGGAAAACTATATAACTTAATACATCTTGACTTAACTCTCAATGATTTAGAATGCTTACCTTGCGAAATTGAAAACTTATATAAATTAAAACATTTAATTTTAGGCCAGAATAATTTTAAAATAGTACCCTTGTGTATTTGGAAATTAAATAAATTAGAATTGCTCATTTTAAGCTTTAATAAGTTAAAACATTTATCTAAAAAAATTGGAATTTTTAAAAACCTTAGACTTCTTTCACTCCAAAATAATAAATTAAAAAAATTACCTCTTTCTATGAGACAATTAAAAAACTTAGAGTATATCAATATTAACAATAATAATGACTTGCCTGCAGATTTAAGAGGGTTTTACTGTAACGATAAAGAAAAAATTAAACTCTGGTTGGATGAAAAATTTAAAGAAAATCATGACTAATATTTAAAAAATATGCTATTTTTGTACAACTTTTTTTTCTTTGTTTAAAATTAACACTAAAACATAATAAATTAAACTGGATTTTATCTTTTTAGATAATTTATTTAATCTCTTCTTCACGATATTGTAACCTTTAAGAGTTACTTTTTATGTGTAAAATTGGAGTATAGCTCTTTTTATTTTATTGATCTACACAGAACTTTTGAAAAATGCGTAAGTCCTGAAAAGAACTTTTTAGTTATCGAATTGGTACTAAGTAGATTCTTTTAAAAACATACACTTTATTGTGGCTTGTTTTTTTGAGATAAAAATTATAAATTAGAGGTGGATTACATAATTCATAGTTCATTTACTTTGAGTAGTTTTATGAAGAAATTGTCGATTATTATTCCATGCTATAATGAAGAAAAAAATATTCCATTTCTCTTAGAGAGGTTTGGTTTTTTTATAAAGAATTTACCTATAGAAGTTATTTTAGTAGATAATGGTTCTTTTGATGAAAGTGCTAAAGTACTTACAGAGCTTATCCCGAAATATTCTTTTGCTAGAACGGTAAGAGTTGAAAAAAATCAAGGTTATGGCTTTGGTATTTTATATGGACTAAAATATGCCACAGGAGACTTTATCGGTTGGATTCATGCTGACATACAAACGGACCCATCTGATGTTGCTAGAGCTTTTGATATTATATGTTCCAATGATTTTGATTCTAATCTTTTTATTAAGGGTTTACGTAAAAAGCGATCTATTTTTGATACCTTTTTTACATTAGGTATGAGTGTGTTTGAGACTTTTTATCTTAAAGAAAGATTGTGGGATATTAATGCGCAACCAACTATTTTTCATAAAAGTTTTTTTAGTAAATGGCAAAATCCTCCATCTGATTTTTCACTAGACCTTTATGCTTTGTATATGGCAAAGAAGTGTAATCTTAAAATTCGGCGATTTGAGGTTTTGTTTCCTCCGAGAATACATGGAAAATCTAGTTGGAACACTGGTATTGGTGCAAAGTTGAAGCTTATAAATAAAACTATATCTTTTAGTGCTGATTTAAAAAAAAGAGCTTCTATATGATTTTTGTTGTGCACAGAATTAATTCAGTTCAAGAACTTAAAAAAATTCCTAAACATTTTGGAGTAGAAATTGATTTGCGAGATAAAAATAAAAAACTTATTTTGCAACATGATCCTTTTAAGGATGGAGAGGATTTTGAAGAGTATCTTCAGTCTTATGGTCATGGCTTACTTATTCTTAATATTAAAAGTGAGCGTATTGAATTTAGGGTTCTTGAATTGCTTAAAAAATACAATATAAAAAATTATTTTTTTCTTGATTCGTCTTTTCCTATGATTTACACGTTAAGTGAATTGGGTGAAAAAAATATAGCTATTCGGTTTTCTGAATTTGAGGGAATAGATACTATTCTTGCTATGAAGAGTCGTATTAATTGGGTATGGGTTGATTGTTTTACTCAATTACCACTTAATAAACAAGTTTATAAAGTTTTTAAAGAAAACAGGATAAAAACTTGCCTTGTTTCTCCAGAATTACAAGGAAGAGATAGCGATATAAAAAAATATAAAAATTATCTATTAAAAGAAGAAATACAGGTTGATATTGTTTGTACAAAAATCGATAATGTCGATCGATGGGATAGTAGTTTTGTTAGGTGAAAAATGTTAAAAACAATGAATGCAGCTTTTATAACTGGATTAAAAAGTTTAGAAATAAAAAACGTTCCTGTTCCTCATGTTGAGCAGGGTACTGTTTTAGTAAAAGTTACTTCTTGTTCTGTATGTGGTTCAGATATACGAATTTTTGATACAGGGAATAAGCGTGTTGTTTATCCTGCAATTATTGGGCATGAAGTTGCTGGTGAAGTTGTGAAAGTTGGGCAGGGAATAACTCGTTTTCGAGTGGGTGATAAAGTTGCTCTTGGTGCCGATATTCCTTGCGGTGCTTGTGAATGGTGTTTAAATGGAATGTGTAATTGTTGTGACAAAAATTATGCTTTAGGGCACCAGTTTCCAGGTGGCTTTGCTCAATATTGTCTTCTTAATCCGCTTGTTGTGCAATTTGGAGCTGTAAGTTTTGTTTCCGAAAAAACTTCAATGGAAGAAGCTGCTCTTACTGAGCCATTAGCTTGTTGTGTTAATGGGATGGAGAAAGTAAATTTTACTGGTGGCAAGTCGGTTTTGATATTTGGTGCTGGGCCGATAGGCTTGCTTCTTGCGCAGTTAGCAAGAGTTTTTGGCTCTACGTTGGTAATTGTTGTTGATATTGATGAAAAGCGTTTGGATCAAGCTCGTTTATTTAAACCTGATTATGTAATAAATAGTGCAAAAAACAACCTAACAAATATTATAAATAATTTAACAAATGGAAAAGGCGTAGATGTTATATTTACAGCATGCGCAGCGGCTAATGTTCATGAACTTTCATTAAGTCTTGTTGCGAAAAGAGGAAACATAAATTTATTTGGTGGGCTTCCAATAACCGCTGGTCCAATAAATATTTTCTCAAATCAAATTCATTACAAAGAAATATCTGTTACAGGTTCTCACGGTTCAACACCAAAACAATTTGATCTTGCTATGCAGTTGATATCAAGTGGTCGAATTAACGTTTCATCTTTAATAACACATCATTTTCCGTTAGTTGATTTAGAAAAAGCATTTGAAACTGTGCGTAATAGAGAGGGTCTTAAGATTGTTGTAAATCCATGGTAAGGAGAAGCAATGAAAAAGAAAGTGACAAAGATATCAGCATCCGTTATTTGTGCTAATTGGATGAATCTGCAAGATGATTTACAATGTTTAGAACAAGAAGGAATTGATTACTTACATTATGATATAATGGATGGTTTTTTTTGTCCCGATTATTGTCTAGGTTCTCAACTTATTAATATTATTCGCAAAAATACGGCTATTGCTTCAGATTATCACTTGATGGTTGAAGAACCAACTCGTATGTTAAAATATTTTATTCCCAAAAATGGTGATATTTTCACCATTCATTATGAAGCATGCAAAAATTTGCATCGTGATATTATGCTTATTAAAAAATCAGGATTTAAAGCTTCTGTTGCATTAAATCCCGCAACTCCAATAAGCGTTCTTGAATATGTAATTCGAGATTTAGATATTATTCAAGTTATGACTGTTGATCCAGGTTCTGCTGGGCAAAAACTTGTTCCCCAAACGATTCACAAAATTAGCTTACTTGATGCATGGAGAAAAAGAGAGAATCTTAAGTTTGAAATTATTTCTGATGGAAATGTGAGTTTAGAAAATGCATTTAAAATGGTTTCTTTAGGTTCTGATATTTTAGTTGGTGGATCTTCTGGAATGTTCCTCGAGGGACTTTCATTGGATAAAGGTATTAAAAAATTTAAAAATAGCATTGAAAATAAAAAGGTGTATCGTGCAAGTTACGCTAGGAATCAATACAGGGTTTGCAGTTAATCGTTTTCCTATGCCTGAAGAGTGGATTCCTTTAGTTGCAGATAAATTTGGTTTACGAATTGTTCAACTTACCGCAGATCTTATTAATCCATCATTGCCTGATGCAATAATTGATGATCAGGTATCTAGGTTAAAAAAGTTATGCAAAGAATATGGAGTTGAAATTAGACATACTTTTACCGGTGCATTTACTCGTGTCAACCATCTTGCTCATCCTGATCCAGATGTGAGACTTTATTGGTTAAATTGGTTTTATCGATTTGTTGATATTTCAGCAGAGTTGGGCGCGGAGGATATGGGAAGCCATTTAGCTATTCTAAGTGTTTTTGATAACAATGATTTAGCAAGAAAAAAAGAGCGCTTTGAACAAATAGTTCAAGGCTGGCAAAAAATAGCATTGTATGCAGCAAAAAAAGGATTAAAATATTTAACTTGGGAGCCTATGTCTATTGCTCGTGAAATGGGAGAAACTATAAGTGAAACACTGCGTATTCAAAAAGAACTTAATACCAACATTTCTATTCCAATGAAGTTATGTTTAGATGTAGATCATGGTGATGTTTCTTCATTAGATCACCGGGATACTGATCCGTATAGTTGGCTAAAAGTATTCGCTAAAGAAAGTCCTATTTTACACATCAAACAAGCATCTACAAACAAAGGAGGCCATTGGCCATTTACTCCAGAATATAATACTCAAGGTAAAATAATTCCTGAGAAATTACTAAGTGTTTTAAAGGATAGCGGAGTAGAAGAAATAACATTGTTATTAGAGCTAAGTTTTAAAGAGCGTGAGCCATTTGAAAGTAGAGTCATACAAGATATCAAAGCGTCTGTTGATTATTGGAAACCATTTGTAACTTTATAAAGAGATATACATGCAAATTATTATTCCTATGTCGGGGCATTCACGGCGGTTTAAAAAAGCTGGGTATAAAGAACCTAAGCCTTTCATAATGATTAATGGTAAGCCAATGATACAACACGTTTGTTCGATGTTCTCCCCTAATGATAACTTTGTTTTTGTTTGTAACAAAGAGCATTTAGATGTTGCATCATATAAGCATATACTCTCCAATATTGTTAAAAATTTTAAAATTATAGCTATTGATCCTCATGAATATGGTCCAGTACATTCTGTTCTTCAAGCAGAAAATGCTATTGATCCTGATCAACCAATTATAATGACTTATTGTGATTTCATGATGCGTTGGAATTATAAACAATTTTGTGCAAGTGTTTCTAAATATGAAGGAGCAATTGCGGTTTTTAAAGGTTTTCATCCAGCTTCGTTTGGTAATACGTTTTATGCATACTTAAAGGCAAACAAAAAACTTGAGATGGAAGCTTTAAGAGAAAAGCAATCTTTTACAGACAATCGAGTTAATGAGTTTGCATCAACAGGCCTTTATTATTTGGCTAATTGGGATTTGTTTAAGCGTTATGCAATTGAACTTCTTGAGAAAAAAGATAAAGTTGCCGAAGAGTATTATTGTAGTTTGATTTATAACTATTTAGTTCGTGATGGCTTAAAAGTATCTTTATTTGAAGTTCAAAATTTTATTTGTTGGGGAACTCCAGAAGATCTTGAAGAATATAAATTTTGGTCAAATTATTTTCATCTTCACGCAAATCAAATTATGGAGAAACCGTTATGATTACGCTTATTCCTATGGCAGGACTTGGCAATCGTTTTCTTAAAAAAAACTATCCGGTTTCTAAGCCTTTTATACCAATAATGAATGATCCTATGGTTATTACTGCATTACGATCTTTTCCGCAATCCGATCGCTATATTTTTGTATGTCTTAAAGAGCATTATGATACTTTAAAGGCCGCAACTAAAGCTCTAAGTGTACCGGTAGAAATCATTGTTATTGATAAGGTTACACAGGGTCAAGCATGCACCTGTTTACACGCAAAAGAAACTTTTAACAAAGATGACAGCCTTTTTATTGCTTCCTGCGACTATCAAGTTGTTTACGATAAAAAACGTTACAATAAACTAATGAATGATAATTCTATTGATGTTATTATTTGGACTTTTAAAATAGGGGCAATAAAAAAAGCAAATCCAAAGGCTTTTGCGTATTGTAAAATAGATAATGGATTTGTTACTCAACTGGTGGAAAAACAGACAATAAGTAATGACCCAAACAAAGACTCTGCCGTTGTTGGTTCATTTACATATAAAAAAGCTTCTCTTTTTGAACAAAGTGCACAACAAATGATAAAAAAAAATATTAAAGTTAATGGTGAATTTTGCGTAGGCACTAGTATTAATCAACTTATCGAGCAAGGATATCGCGTAGTTCCTTTTGAAGTTGAACAATTTATTTCTTTTGGTGATCCCTTTGAATTAGAACTATTTAATTATTGGCAAAACTATTTTAATAGATTGTAAAAATATGAAAGCCCTTGTTTTAGAAGATAATAAAAAACTTGTATATAAAAATGTGGCAGATCCTATCGTTGGGGATGATGAGTGTTTGATTGTTGTAAAAAGTGCTGGAATTTGTAGTTCTGATTTTCATAGAGCATATAATAATTGGGCATATTTTTATCCTTTAATTATGGGGCATGAATTTGCTGGTGAAGTTATTAAAACGGGACGCTTGGTAACAAAGTATAGTTTGGGTGATAGGGTTGTAATCTTTCCTCTACTTCCTTGTAATAAATGTGAATTTTGTTTAAGCAAACAGCATGCGCAGTGTATTTCTTATAATTATTATGGATCAAGAAGAGATGGTGGTTTTGCTGAATATGTATCAGTTAAAGAATGGAATCTTTTAAAACTACCAAAAGAAATTAGTTTCCAAAGAGCTGCCGTTATAGAACCAATTGCCGTCGCTATTCATGCAATATCTAGAGCCAAAATAAAACCAGAAGAAAAGATAGCAATATTAGGTACAGGCTTTATAGGATTGGTTACAGCATTTCTGCTTTCTAAAAAAGTAGATCCTAAATTAATATATATGATTGATCAAGATAAAAATAAACTTGAATTTGCAGCAAAATATGGCTTTAAAACAATTTGCACCAAAGACAATGAATTCTGGGAAGAATCCATTGTTAAAGCTGGAGGCATGCATACTGTTTTTGAAATGTGTGGAGTTGTCCAAACATTTAAGCATTCGCTTATTATTGCAAAAAGTCATGGTCAAATTATTTGGGTTGGTAATATAACAAGTGATATTATGTTTGAAAAAAAATTAATAAGTAGCATTTTACGTAAAGAATTAAGCATAAAAGGTTCATGGAATTCGTTATTTGTGCATAATAATAATGATGATTGGCATAAAGCGATTTGCTATGCAAAACAAGCAAGTGAGTTAGAAGAAATGATTACTCATGTTATTTCACTTGAGCAAGGCGTAATTTTTTTTGAATCACGCATGTTGCACCCTAAAAAAGAGAATAATCTTTATATAAAATCAGTATTTAAAATGTAATAAGAAAAAGGCAATAGATAAATATGTTTAATATATCATTTTCTAGAAAAAACATAATTACTTGGGGAATTGCTTGTCTCACGTTTATTTTTCTTGTAAAAGGAATAACGTTGAGTTTATTTGCTGCTGGATTATTATTGTTTTCTTCTTTCTTTTATTTTATTTCCAAAAAGATAAATAACAATGTGGTTTTGATAGGAATAATGGCATCACTTTTTTCTTTGATGTCTTGGTTCTTTCACGGGTCCTATCTAACTGTTTGTATTTTGGCATTGTTTATAGCTTTATTGATTAGTTGGAGTGCTGCTCATCTTTTGATTCAAGATGGGATAGTAGCTCTATGGAGTGTTGTGATTTCTTTAATAGAATGTTCTTTTTCACCTCCAAATCTATATATCTACATAACTTTGGGTTGGTTTATAGGAGTAGCTTTATTATTTTTTTTAAAATATGAAAAATTGAAAACAAATACAAGATATTTTTATGAATATATTAATAATTCAATCAGTTGGCTTGATTTGCTAACCATGTTTATTCTTTTGTGTTCGATGCTTTTGTTACTTATTTCAAAAGGGGGTTGTTTTTGGGCTCTTGATTCCCATCATCCTTTTTATGAATTATCTATTGGGCAATCGTTCAAAAATGCCTTATTTCATGTACCCGATTTATCCTATAGTGGGAAGTTTTTAAGATTCCATTTTTTGAGTACTCAATTGCCTTTTTACTTTAGTCACATGTTTAATATTTCTCTTTTACATTCTCTGTATATAGTAGTGATGATTTTTTTAGTCTTTTTAAGTTTTTTATTAATATTATCTTTTTTCCATTACCACCAAAAACTTAAGGCTCCCTTGTTGTTTGTTTTTTTTATGCCAAGTTTTCTTTTTTTATTTGAGTGTCCTTATAAATCTACCGTGCGTGCACCAGTGTCATATCTTTTAGCCTTTATATTTATTATATGCGCGTTGCATTTTTTAATTTGTAAAAAACATTGGTTGCTATTCATTTGTTCTTGTTTTCTTCTTTTAATAAAAGCAAGTTATTTTATGGCTTTATGTGGGGGTATTTTTATTTTTTTGATACGTCAAAGATATTCTTTTATGGTGGTTTTTAAAAAAATGCTACCATATGTTTTATTTTTTTTTATGGCAAACTTTTTGTTTTTATCAGGAGCCCATAATCATAATTTGTGGGTATTAATGCCCTCTTTTATGTTTCATTATACAAAAGGGGCATATTTTTTTTGTAGGGCAGAAGCTTTTTTGGGAATATTGATTTTTTCTTATGCTTTTTACCAATTAAGAAAATCTGAAAATATTAATATTCACGCATTAGCCTCCATTATTCTTTCAGGGTTAATTGGGTGGTTCTTGATTATTGAACTGACAGAGGGAAATAGCTATCAATTTATTAGAGCTATATATTTTCCATTAACACTATTTGCGTGGTTTATAATAAATAAACCTTTTCGAAAAACCTTATTTATTTGTATGTCAATATTGAGCTTTTATTTTTGTTCATATTTTTTATTTCAATCTTGTTCTTTGATAGGCAATCTTATAAACAGTAAAAATTCTTCTATTACTCAGTCATTTATTAAAACTTATTCATGGCTTGGAAACAATATTACCAAGGATAGTGTTGTTTTGTTTGGATTACATTATAACTATGACTCAGATCCAAGAATAACTAAACGGTCGGCTATAAGTGGCAGACAAATGTATTGTGAAGGTTTTACAGTTAAAGGTATTTTAATGGAGAGTGATTATGTATTAAGAAAAGCTAATACTGCAAGGTTTTATAAAGAGTTTGTAAATCTTAGCGCTTTATCTAAAGAAAAGTTTAATTCTTTCGAGAAGAATGCATGTGGGAATAAACCAGGAATTCCTCTTTCTCAATCACCAGCATTTTCAGTGCGGTTATTGCATTATTTAAGCTTAGGCAAAGAGTGGCATACTATTAATAGAAAAAAACAGATAGGTTTTGAGCTTAAATCACACTTGACCAAAACCTTTTCAGAAGATGATGCAAATAAATTCCTTGTTCAAGCGAAAATAACACATATTATATTGGAGGACGGCGATACTCCATCAGATTTTTTAAGAAAAATAGGTAGAGAGATTTATAATTTAGAGGGTTTTTCTGTTTTTGAAGTTAAGCATAAAGTAGATGAAGAATGGATTAAAAACGAGTGTTAGATCAAGCTAAAATTTTTAGAACATTTGATAAAAACAAATCCTGCTAGAGATAGAATATTTCAAAAAAGATCAATATTTGTTATCGAAATAATATAGCCCTACTTTGCTTTCTACTTTGTTAAAGCTCCGTAGAGAGAAACATGACGGCCCTTAGTTGACGCGTTTCGCAACAAAGATATCGTGTTCGATTTCAGCTTGCAGCATTCTCAACTTATTCAGACTACTTTGCTAATTCGTACGACACAGCATTACGCATAATAGGTGCTCGCATAAAGCAGCTCATGTATCAAGGTACGATTGATCGCCACTTAGCCCTTGAAATGCTGTCGCTATATGATCCAGAATACAGACAATATTTGAAGCTGAGTAAGTTGAAAGATGAAACTGTTGGCGAAACTAAATTTATGGCGATAATGATACCTCAATATAGAACCGTACCTTTATCTGAATTCACGAAAACGAGGGCCTGCGGGAAAACAGAAGAAGAGCTCAAAAAAAGATTAGATATTGTACATGAACTCATCACGTTTCCCCTAACTGAGGAAGAAATGGATGAGATGAAGCAATTAGCGGCAAAGATTGCTGCTCGTAGAAAATCTGTGCGCACCCCTGGCGATTGCTCGCACTCAGAAGAAGAATATCAGGATGCGATAAGAAGTACACGAGGTTCATGTGATATAAAACAGGTACAAATGTAAGAGGAGTATGACTATGAAAAAATTCTATGTACCGACAACTAAAGAAATAATCACGGAGCTCAGTTGCTTAAAAAAAGTTAAAACGAAATGAAGCGAAATGAAACGAAAATTAAAGCGAAGTCGTGACAGGCTACGCCTGTCCACTTGGCGGTCGGCTTGCCTCTAAGCGTCAAAATGAGCTAAATCATACCAGAATTCTTAAAAAATTCAGTACACAGACCTTTTGCAAATGGACAAAAAATATGCTTATAATCGATAAAAAAGTTTTTTATTTTAGGTACATTCCAAGGTGTTTTAAATTCATCGGCATGATTCATAACAATTAAAGTAAAATTCTTGTCCTTAAAGCTGTTATTAAGGGCTTCAAGCAATTCCAAAGACTGTGCTTTTGTTATGTCAGTGGAACGTATAAAATAAATTTCCCCCTTAAATGCTGAAAGGTTCCTGAATCGTTCAACCCTTCGCATTAGCTTTGAATAAGTTTCATCATATTGGCTTTTTACCAACTCGCCAAAGCTGTTAAAATTATAAAATTGCTTCATGGTATCAAATTTAAAATTTTCAATTCGTTGGAACGGAAAATCATGAACAATTCTTATATCATACAAACAATCATGGACGCGAGTATCTCGATCTGCTATTAAGTTTTCAAGGGATAAAAAATCTTTAAAATCATTGTTAATGCATCTGATCAACCCTTCAATGTGTGACTCACACCAATCAAAAGGAAATGCTGTATGTCTTATTTGTTCGTTGCTGAGTTGGCCAGCAACTATGCAATTATATCCAAGGCTTACAGCTATTTTCTCCTGATCCATCCAGTTGGTCTCAATAAGAACATGCTCTGATGGGTGCCTGTTTTGTAGATCGACCATCTCATTAATGAGATGGATATCGTTATTGATTTCACAAGGTAAAAGATCATGTGTCGCAAATAAAAATATTGCATAAAACAATACGCCTGTATATTTACGTTGCCTTATTAAAAAATCTTTCACTCCCTATCCTTCCATGTTAAAAAATATTGCCTTCCTGATTATGCAGAAAATAACATATCAACCTGTATGAAAAGCTATTCAGGGTGATCAATGTTTGGTATAATTTCCCAAGATCTACACCAATGCTCCTAAACCGACAAAATACTCTGGATATTGTATGTAAATCATAGAATTATCCTTTCAGATAATGATTTAATGTTAGATAAAAACTTATAGTAGATTAATATTTTATTCCATAGGGATGCCAGAAAAAAATAAATTTATGGCAGTTTTGATGTTTCTGCCTTTTTACTTTTCAATTAAGGAAACAAATGATTATTTACAAACAAATATCAACACCTTTAATGTTTTTTTCATTCTTGAATATGAGATTATTTACAAAGTTCTTTTTATGGATTTTGCTTTTGTTCAAGCTTGTTTCAGCAGGACAAATTGCAGCAAGCGTAACAGGATATCCAAAATCAACAAACAAGTATGTTAACGATTTTGCAGAAGTCATAGATAAAGTAGATGCTCAAAGAATAAAAAAACAGTTGAAACACGTTGAAAAACAAACAGGAATAGAGATCACTGTTGTTTCCATCAAATCTATTAATGATTATCAACGTACTGAAATAAATTTTGAAAAATTTGCAACTGCATTATTTAATACGTGGGGAATAGGAAAAAAGAAAGAGAACAATGGAGTCCTTTTCTTGATCGCCATTAAAGATCGAATGGTTCGTATCGAACTTGGCACTGGATATTCAAGTATTTATGATAAGAAAATGAAAAGTGTTATTGAAAATGATATCATTCCTTACTTTAAAATGAATCAATATAGTAGAGGTATCTATG
Source organism: Candidatus Babelota bacterium (assembly GCA_042576165.1). GTDB lineage: Bacteria > Babelota > Babeliae > Babelales > UASB340 > JBHPBZ01. The sequence goes on from JBHPBZ010000002.1 coordinate 12,519, forward strand.
AAGGAACACATGGCATTATTACATGTGTGATAAAAGAAGTCTCGTGGCTTGAGTTTTATAAGTGGCATATCCTCATATTCTTACTTATCATTCTTCTTAGTCTTGCAACCGTTTCTTGTTTTCGATCAGGCAAAAAAGGTTGGGGGTGGGCATTATTTGCATTAATTGGCCTTCTTTTTATTTTTCTATGGAAAATACGTGGTAGATCGTCAGATAATTTTGGAGGAGGCTCGTCATCTGGTGGTGGAGCAAGCGGTAAATGGTAAACAGCTTTTTTAACAAAAAAAATTACTTAATTGATCTAGGATTTTTGGCAATAAAGGCTTCGATCGCTAATGGTAAATCATCTTCTATTGCTTTTAAATCTATAAACTAGTTAATAGTTTTTTCCCCTTGCTGTTGTATTTTATAATTTGGAAAAAAATCTTTTAAGTATAGTGAGCAGATTAAATCAACTAATCGTTCTTTTTCCCAATGTTCAAGATTATATTGTTTTACAATATCTTCTTCTATTCCAATATGAACAATTTCATGTGCGATGATTGTTGCAATAGACCTTTTCATATTGTTTTTATGAATAATTATTTTTCCTATATTTTTTTCTGGATAATAACTACCACCTGGTCCATATAATGTTAACAAAACTTCATATTTTGGTTTGAGCTGAAAACCCCAGTTTTTTTCCAAAAGAACAAGTTTTTCTAAAATTTCGTTTATAAATGTTTTAGTTTGAGAAATTTTTTTCAAACTTTCATCAAATACTGATACATCATAAATTTTATTATAAAAAATTTGTTTTAGATGTTCTTTTTCTTTTTCATTTACTACTTTGTTTTCATGATAAGCTTGAGCAAAATCTTTGTGTTTCGGAAACCCTATATTGTAACCATTTTCTTTAAACCATAATGATATTGATAGGCACTCCATAACATATGAAAAAGCCTCTTCTTTTGTTTGTGGACGATAAATAATTTCCGGTATTTTTTCAGAAAATAAATTTGAAAAATTAAGCAAAAAAAGAAGTGAAACAAGTATTTTAACATGTGTCTTATTGATCATTTATATTCCTTTTCTTTGGTCGATGTATACTTAGAACCACCTTCATTATGTTGCAATATTCGTTCTTTGAGATTTGTTATATAATCAACATAAGTTTGATTTGGTTTTTTAAGAGATTTAAGTAGATATATATAATGCATAAAAATTAGATTAATTTGTAAAAATAAGAAAAGCCCTACTTTGCACAAATTTACTATCAATTGCTAACTTCATTTAAAAAGATGGCGGCCCCTCGTTGACGGGTTTCGCAACAAAGATGATATGTTTGATTTTAGTTTGCAACATATACAAACCATTTTTACATGCTTTAATATTCAATCACAATTTGCCTAAAAAAAAAGAACCATAGTATATTTAGACCTTAAATTTTTTCCGAGAAACAAAAGGAAAATTATACTATGGCATCATCTATAAATAAGCTTAAAACAATCAATGATAAAGTTCAAGAAACAAATTCTGGAAAGCTTTTATTTCTTTCTGGTTTTGATTTTGTAGAGGAATGTCTCTCAAATTCTTCTTTGAAGCCTATTCATCATTCCATTATGATTGAAGCAGATGATGATAAGAATAACTTTGTTGAGTTAGAAAGAGATGTTCTTGAAGAATTGGATTCTATTCATAATGAGATCAAAAGTTATTCTAAAGAAAATGGAATAAAAATGAAATCTGATTTTGAGTCTTATGGAAATGAAGATCCTTGCAAATGTATTTATTCATCGTGGGATGTTGCTAAAAATAAATATTTTTCGCTTAAAATACGAAGATCAATCTGACGCGATTTTCTCCATGCATAAGAACTACCCAAACTTAATACTATTAAGAATACAAAAATAAAGTTTATTTTTTTCATAAAAAAATCTTTCCTAAAAATAAAATTTCAAAATGTACCAAGAGCTAAAAAATAGCCTAACTTTTAACATTAGGCTATTTTTTTAAATTTTTTTTTAAAAAAATTTATGAAACTAGATCAAGTAATTAGAGATGTTTTTTACAAATTTAAAATTAATTTATAATTCAACTAATTTTCCAAAATCATAATTTGGATTCCAAAGCATACTTACATAACCTCGAGTTTGTAATTTAAACTTTGTAATACCCATTGATTTTAAAAAATCATAAATAAGCTTTATACCAACATTGGCATCTTGCACTTCTTTTTTTAACTCAACTTCAATAAAGGTTCCACAATTTTTTACTTGGTCAATAACAATCTCAAAACAATCATGCATGTAAATATTTCTGTTTTTTTCAACAAGAGTTTGTTCTGAATAACCTAAAGATCTAAACAATTCTAGAGTTACCTTACCATCCGAAACTTTTACTTCGTATTCATCACAATACAAAGGTCTTTTTTCAACAGGATCTTCATGAAACCTTTTAAAGCAAAGAGTATCTCCATTTTTATTAAAACGCACTCTTAGGTAATCTATGGCATCCTTATAGCCTTCGGGAGCTGTAAATAAAAAACTAGTTGCCGGCTTATTTAAGTAATACTCAGTATGCTTTTCTTCTCTTATATGTTTTGCATTTTGATTTAACCATGACTTTACAAAATCAAAAATATTATCATCAATCTGCAATTTTACTTCTATTTCTTTGTTCATAAAAACCCCTTGTTATTAAAATATTTTTTGAAAATTTTAATTTTTTAATAATGACATGTTCAGATAAAAAAGATAAAATTGCAAATTAAAAAGCTTTATAAAAAAATCAAGTAGAAGAAAAATCTTGAACAACAAAAAAAATTTAACTCACGTTTTTATAGATAGCTTGATGACAATTTTTAAAAATCCAATTTATTTATTAATCATATTTATTTTGACTTTAGAATATTATGCGCTTATACATTTTTATGTTTCTTCTAATTATACAGCTATAAATTCACCAGCCAATTCTCTAATCAGTCTAATCTTCGACCTTTTTCAAGGTACTTTGTTGTTAATCATTAGCACAGCGATATATCAAAAAGAATTAGGGCTAAATGTAAAAAATAATTTAAAATTTGGAATTTCCGCACAAATAAAATATGCAGTATTAAGTCTTTTTCTTTTTTTCATATTTTTATTGCTTCCTTTATCCATTATTTTTTCTTTCTTAAGCATAAGAAACTTGACAGTCTTTTGGTTTAGTGCGATATATGTAGGGTTGTTCTATTTTTTCTATACACAAAACACATGGCTAGTAATACCGATAAAATTAAATGATAAAATTCCATTTCTAGATGCTTGTACCAAATCTTATAATTATCTAAAACAACATCAAGGATTTATAATCTTAATACTTCTGTCAAACTTATCTTTCTGGTTTTTTCGTCCATCTCTTAAAACAATATTCTTAAAACACATTACCCCTTCAATCTTTGGCAACATTAGTCTTGTATTTTTTTTCATGTCCTACAATATTTTTTTTCCAGTTTTTCAAACAATAGCCTATCTCTTTATCAAAAATAAATTGGACAACTAATATGAAAAATTTTCTTAAAATCTTCTTAATATTTTTTTTATTAACTAATTTTATAGATCAAAACAAAATATTTGCTTACCCCCAAGATAAAGTAAAACAAGAGAACGGTACAACTTATATATACCCAAACAGCCACGCATATGTTGGTATTATTATTGGAGGAACATTAACCGTAATTGGTACAGGAATATTAATATATGACTACTTAAAATACAAAAAACAAAAAAATAACAATCGGTATTCAAGAAGTTATTTTAGTTGGATAAAAGAAAAAGCAACGACAGGAATTGCAGGAATTATTACAAGCTTAGCAGGTCTTATAACTTGTGGAGGGAGTTTTATATCACATAAAAATAGTAAATATCCTTTTATTTGGTTAGATAACAATGAAATTAGGTACAATGGAAAAACAATGAAGTGGCAAGATCTTGGTGATATCGATACAAAAACTAAATTCAGAACTTACAGAACAACAGAAACTCAATCTATTCCCACCCCTAGGGGAATAATTCATTCAATACATATCCCCAAAACACAAACCATTGCCAGAGACTATATAATTTTTTTTCGTAAAACAAACCACCACCCTCTGACTTCTTTTAGTTGTGAAAACAATCACTTTGGCATACACCCAGCAGATAATCCCAACAACATTGCAATCCCAATTGATAAATTACCAATTTCAAAAGAAGAATTTATGAATTTGGTAAAAAATTTCAAGCCAAGAAGAGATGGCCCATTTAATTTTATTCCCAGATTATAAAAAAAGGTCCCGAGTTTTATCTCAGGACCTTTTTTATAACTTCAAAATATCAAATTAATTCTGGCTTCAAGCTTTCATTTTCAATGAACTTAACTTCTGTAACAACCAGCTTCCCATCCACTCTACCAAAAACAGGTTGAATATCAAGATAATTGTATGCAAGACAGCTTGCACATCTTGCAAAATTAGAAAGTCCATGAATAAAACAATCAAATTGATTAAATGCAAAAAAATCATATAATACGTTTGAATCATGGTTATTACCACTTGTTCTACAATCAAACTGAATATTATAATCTTGAGTAAACTGTTTTTCAAAGCGTTCTTTTATTGATCTAGGATTAGAATCATCTGTAAAGATGTAAACATAAAGAGGAGTTCCCGCAAACATTTGATGAACTTTTTTAAGCTGATCAATATAATATTTTTCTTCCATAAATTTATCGGGAAAGAGCTCTCTTAAACGTCCCTCGCTACCCTCATACCTCCCTTTTCTTACATGCACAGCAACAGAAATACGATCTTCAGGTAAATTCATTTTGGCAAATGCATTTTTAGGTGCAATAAATTTCCTTAACTCTTGAATAAAATCTTCATCTTGCCAATCAATAGGATGTTTTCTTAAAAAGCCATTACTTTTGTAAAAATCCAGAACATATAGTACTTGTTTTTTTTGATCTTTATTTATAACAGTCTTCCCTGTAAGAGTAACTATATCAGTGTACTTTTTTTGCATCTTACTGCTAAATTTTTGTTCTTGTTCGTCCATGACAAGTTGATCTGAATATTGAAACGGCTTATAGAGTAAAATCATATTGTATTTATATGAAACCCATTTTGCCCTCATATATGCTAATAGATTATCGCCAAAACGACCGCCAGAAAAAGTATACGTTACTGCATTGTGCTTACTTACTGTTTTCGAAGATATTGTTCCCAAACAATATATACAAAGAAAAAAAATAACAAAAAAACAAAACCTATTTTTTTTAACACTATTAAATTGTTTTTTCATAGCAATCAGGTCTTTCTTTTTTCTGGCAATTTCATTTTGCACTTATAATATAAAACCACTCTAAATTCCCATTCCAACGTTTTTCTAGTTTTAATTTATCAGAATAATTTGTATAAAGAAATAGTTGCCACAATAATCTAATTAATTTTTTATTTGTTGTTTATCATATGGCTTCAAAATTACGCATCGCTTTAACTTTGGGAGAAAGAAATATGAAAACTATTCTTATCGCTCGCGTAAACACAGAATAACAGAAAGAAGCGGGCAACTCGCTACGAGCTACAAAAATCTTTTGATTTGATAGTAAAAAATGGGGATCGTAAACTATGGCGGTACTTAGTTGACACATTCAGGAATGGTGAAATTGAATTTGAAGCAAAATTAAACAATATAAAAACGCTATATTCAACATTTGGAATAGAATTAGAAATTTAGTTTTTTTATATACCCCAAACCACTCTGTTTAAAATCATATCATTGACAACACGATTAAATGTTCTTACAATTTCACACAATGTATCAATTTAAACAGAGGAAGAGTAATGAACATCATCATAAATTTTAGTAATCAATACCTGATTACCAAACTAAAGCATTGGGGAATAAGTTATAATGATGTCTCCCTTTGTTATCAAACAAGTTTGCTTGCACTAAAAAACAAATAATCTTTTTTAGACATCTCACATCCTAATATTGTTCCCCTAATTTTATTTATAGGTTTTTTCATATAAACCTCTCATAGATGTAATGTATTATACTCATGTTCTTTATGTCTACAAAAAGGTAGCAAGATTAGTTCATAAGAAGATATAACATCTAAGATACTATTATCATGAATAAATACATTTAGGAGATTTTTTTGTATTTCTGTTTTAAAATTTTCTTGATTTTTATTTTTTAATTATTTGGGCCATCCATCCGAATCTTCAAAAAGGCAATTATAAACTCTAACATCCTCTTTTCTAAGTTCTAAAGAAATCCCTTTCGTTTTTATTAATAATATTTCATCATCCAAAAAAGTTATATTTTTTGCTTGAAGGTGTTTTTTTAATTTATCACCGTATTTTGCATGTTTAGGTTTAAATGGAAGACAGCTACTAAATACTTTTACTTCTCCATCTACTAGTCTATATTGAAGATAATTAATAATTGAATATGGAGCTATAACTGAAATATGTGTTAATAACAAGTCAGCATAACCTTTTTCCTTTAGATAAGCATCAAATTCATTTGAATAAAAGCTTGCATTTATTGGTGATAAATTTAAATACATTGTAAAACAAACCGAATAATTAAAATCTGTTTCATTATAAGAATACTTTTCTGGAAACCAATCATTAAATGATTTCACCCAAAACTTATTTGGTACATAGTTCCATATAGCATATTTACAATCTCCATGTTTATATATTTGTTCTATATCTAACATAACTTTGTTTTTAATATTATTATTCATTTTATCTCTCGCTTATTGAGAATAATTTGGATATCCATGAATATATCCTTTTTCATCTATATGAACTTTTATTTTTAAATTTCCTTTAGTATATGTTTTCACAGTGGGATTTCCTGTAGGCTTACCCTTTAACCATCCTTCTTGTGTTAATTTTACACCATTTTCATTTGTAGGCCACAATGATTTTTTAGGGTTGAAATTATTATGCCCTGGAATGTGTTTACCTTGTTTTCCTGCATCAACAGGAGGAGCCCCTGGCACTTGACCAGAATCAACTATACCCTGATTTGGCAACTTATCATTATCTGATTGAAGTTGTTTAATTGTATTTTTTTTATTTTTTTTCTTGTTTAATTCTTTTCCATTTTTATCGCATTTTTCAATATCAGTTTTATCTGATTTTTTGTTATTATGTTTATCATTAGTAGGATTTTTTTGTATTTCCGCTTCAGACTTATCTTGATTTAGATTTAAATCATAAATAAAATAAATTTTATTTTCTTCAAGTCTGCGATCTACTCCTTAATCAGAAAGTTCTGGAAAATTTTTAAAGAAATATAATCTGTCTAGATCTTCTCGAGTTGCTTTGCTTTTGCGAACTTTATCTTGAAGAAATTCAATATATTGTTGTCTAATATCTGCATTTCTTTAGTCTTGTGCAAGACTAATAAACAATGATTTACTAACTCTAAAATAATTAATTATTTTGGCCAAGTATCAGAATCATCAAAAAGACAATTATAAACTCTAACGTCTTTGGTTCTGTTTTCTAAACTTATTTCATCATCAACCTTGGCAAATAATATATCATCTTCCAAGCAAGTTATACACCTGTCTTGAAGGTGTCTTTTTAATTTATTACCATATTTTGCATGTACAGGTTTAAATGGAGTATAACTATCAAATAATTTTGTATTATTATCTATAAATCGATATTGAAGATATTTAACAACTGCATATGGGGCTACAACTGAAATATCTGCTAATAATAAGTCAAGAACGCCATTGGTTATTACATAATTCCTAAATTCTTTTGTGCCGATTTGATATTTTGTAGGAGATAAATTTAAATACATTGTAAAACAAACAGAATAATTAAAATCAGTTGCATTATAAGAATAGATATCAGGAAACCAATCCTTAAATGGTTGAATCCAAAAACCTCTTGGAATATAATTCCATATTGCATATTTGCAATCTCCATGTTTATAGATCATTTCTACGTCTGAAATTACGGTAGTTTTTTTTGGGTCATTCATTTTAATCTCCTATATTTTTAAAGGATAATTTGGATAACCATGAATACATCCTTGCTTGTCAATATGAACTTTAATATCTAGATTATTCTTTGTATATGTTTTAACGGTAATTTTTTTTGTTGGCTCACCATTCATCCATGCTTCTTGTGTTAATTCTATACCATTTTCACCTGCAGGCCATAATGATTTTTTAGGGTTGCAATTATTATGACCTGGAATATGTTTACCTTGTTTTCCTGCATCAACAGGAGGAGCATCCGGTATTTTTCCCGCAGTAACTAATCCTTGATTTGGCAATTTATCATTGGAGTTTTAACAAATTCAATACAAAATTTTTCATCATCAAGTTTTTTTAATTTCAAACCTAAAACTTCATCGCCAATTTTTAAGTTTTCTACACACTTATAATCGTTTATTGATTCTCCAGTTTTGATTAGAGTTCCCGTAATTATATTTGGAAAAATTGTGTTTAGATTTAAAAGAGTTAAAAATAATGTAAAAAAAATAAAATTTATTTTTTGGGTTTTCATTGAGTTCCAGACATTAAATATCTTTTTTATAGGAAATACTTTAACTATATTTAATTTTGTATCTTTGTAATTTAAAACAAAGGATTTATGATAAAAAAATGAAAAGTGTTATTGAAAATGATATCATTCCTTACTTTAAAATGAATCAATATAGTAGAGGTATCTATGAAGGAACACATGGCATTATTACATGTGTGACAAAAAAAGTCTCATGGCTTGAGTTTTACAAGTGGCATATCCTTATATGCTTACTTATCATTTTTCTTAGTCTTGCAACCATTTCTTGTTTTCGATCAGGCAAAAAAAGTTGGGGGTGGGTATTATTTACATTAATAGGCCTTCTTTTTATTTTTCTATGGAAAATAGGTGGTAGATCATCAGATAATTTTGGAGGAGGCTCGTCATCTGGTGGTGGAGCAAGCGGTAAATGGTAAAATTGTTTAGGTTTTCTTATAATGCAGTATAAATAACTATATGAAGAAATATACAGTCGGAAAAGATTCTAGGCTCTTGTTGTTTTAGATTAATTTTTCTATAAAGAGTTTCCTTTTTGCGAAGATGGCTTGCCATCCGTAGCTTTAGCGTAGGATGGCGGGGCTAACGAGACTCGAACTCGCGACCTTTCGCGTGACAGGCGAACGCTCTAACCAAACTGAGCTATAGCCCCCTAAAATCTTATGGCTCCCCGGGCAGGACTCGAACCTGCGACCGAACGATTAACAGTCGTTTGCTCTACCAACTGAGCTACCGAGGAACATAATTGCAAGATACCAATTAGTAAAGTATCAAAGCAAATAAATATTTCAATAATTTTTTCGACGTAAGTTTTAATGGTGGGCGAAGCAGGATTCGAACCTGCGACCCCCTGCTTGTAAGGCAGGTGCTCTAACCAACTGAGCTATTCGCCCATTTCAAAAACCTACAATTTCAATCGGACAACTAGATATTAAATGAAAAAACAATACAAGTCAAAACTTTTTGGTTTAAAAAGATACTTTATAAAAATCTTTTTTCCCAATCCCCTGAAATAAACAATTGTTTGTTTTCTCAAAAAAATTTTGTAGTTTAACAATATGCTTATGCAAATTCGCTTGTATATCTATAAAGTCGTGACTACAATCCAAAATTAAAACAGGAACTTTTTTAAGATCTTCAAATATCCCTTCTTTTTGAATCAAAAATTTTTCATGCCATGTATCAATTTGCTTTATATACCGAAGAGTAATCTTTTTTTCACTTATTCTATTCCTCTTTTGAATACGCTTATAACAAATTTCAGGATCCGCCTTAAGATAAATAAAACCTCTTGGAAGATCACATTTTTGATGCAATAAAAATTCAACCCATTTGTTATAAACTTGCCATTCAATTTTAGAAAAAAAACCACTTTCATATCCATTTTGTGCAAAGCAATAATGTCCAGAATAAATGGAACGTTCTACAAGTATATTGTTTGATTTATCAGCTTGTTCATTTATATGATCTTTTGCCCTACACATCATAGCGAAAGTTTCTAAAGTATATGCCCACCTCTGAGGGTTTTTGTAAAAGTTTTCCAACAATGATTGGCCATAAATCTGATTTGTCCAATTATCTTTGGGCTCAGTTAAAATCTTAACTTCAGATAAATTTTTTTTCATGAGTGTTAAAAATGTTGATTTTCCAACACCTATATTTCCTTCTACTATATACATTTTCATCCTAATGCGTTTGTTGAAAGTTCTTTTTTATGCTAAATTCTGTCATATAAATGCTATTTTTATTATAGACGTTACTTTATAAAGTGTGAATAATAAATATTTGGTAAAATTCAAAATGACTACTAAAAAAAATCAAACTAAGAAAAATACAAAAAAAATGCAACATGATGTTGTCTACGGAGTTCACTCAATAGTTGAACTTTTAAAAGCAAAACGCAGAAAACTAGTATCTATTTATACAACAAAGCCTTTACCAAAGGTTTGGCACAGAATAGAAAACTTATTACCAAAACCTCGCCCAAATATTCAGTACGTTCCAAGACACGTATTAGACCGAATGTCCTGCTCATCTGAACACATGGGAATTGTAGCATTAGTTTCTCCTTTTAAGTTTCAAACAAAAATATTTGATCCTAAGAAAAAACCTTTTATTTTACTTTTAGATTCCATTCAAGATATCCGAAATTTAGGTGCAATTTTACGATCAGCATATTGCACAGGAGTTAATGGTGTAGTTTTATGCAAAAAAGAATCAGCTCCATTAAATGCGGCAGCCCACAAAGCCTCCGCAGGACTTTGTGAACATCTTAATATTTATGTTGCTAACTCAACGCATGGCGCCGTATTGGATCTTAAAAAAGCCGGCTATAATTTTTATATGGCAGTTCTTGAAAATGGAGTAGATGCAACAAAAATTGATTATAAAAAGCCTCTCTGTCTTGTAATTGGCAACGAAGCTGTAGGGATTTCAAAACCGGTTCAAAAAGAAGGAACCCTAATTACTATTCCGCAACGATCAGCCGACATTTCTTACAATGCCTCTGTTGCAACCGGAATTCTTTTATTTATTATTTCTCAAAATTCAAAATAGTATAATAGCTTAAAACAATGAATTAATGAGGGCTTTTATAATATAAGCAAATCCCATAGTAAATATTTTTTATAATTAAGATACTGATATATTGCGATATAACAATCATTTTTTTTAAAATTATTATGCAAATTGGAATAAACCTAATTTGTTATTTTTAAAAACGGTGATTAAAATGGCAATAAAAATCAAAAAATTATTTCGAATAAAAAGTTTTTTTTTAACACTAGTTTCTATTGGATTCATATTTTTATCCACAAAATTATTATTAACTGTTAAAAAAACTATTCAAAATACTTTTATGCCCAAACATATAAAATTAAAAATTAGTTCTATTTATTCCCAAAAAATCAAATCTGATTTAAAAGCTTTTTTTAACAAAAATATTAATAATGAAATTACTCTAAATATGTCAATCAACAGTTTATGTTCCAATTTTAAAAAAAAATTTGCAATAGTAAAAACAATTAAATGGAATTTTGATTCACCAGGATTTGCTAATTTGAAAATTAAAGGCACAAAACCAATTTTAAAAATCAATAATACTTTTATTTTGTGTGATAATAAAAAAATCTTTGATATACAAAGTTTTAAAAACTTTAATCTAGATAAATTAAAAAACATTTATATATCAGCAAATTACATTGATCTCAAATTTAAAAATCCAGATTTAGGTTTTATTAATAATCTTCCAAAGAGAGTAGTCGAACAATACGAAATAAACTATCTAAAAAATTCGTATATCGCACTTACAACACAACATAAAAATTGGAAAAAAAAAGATTTTTTTATAATCGGTTACAATTTTTTATCTAACAAAAAACTTATTACTGCAGAATTTATTAATAAAAATCTTAAATCAAACAACCAACACCATAAAGGATATTCTTTTGATTTAAGATTTAAAGATAGAGTTTATGTTAAACCAGTCCATAGGGAAGGATTGAAATTTGCTCAAATAATGGGGAGGGAATAATGGTAAAAAATATTTTATCAATAATAGATATCGGCACAACAAAAATTTGTGTTTTAGTTGCAACTCAAGATTGTTCAGGAAAATTAGATTTAATTGGTTTTGGACAACATCCTTCTTTAGGTTTAAAAAAAGGAGTTGTTGTAAATATAACAAAAACAGTTGATTCAATTAAAAATGCTATTAAAAAAGCTGAAGAAATGGCAAAAATTAAAATAGAAAACGTTACTGTCGGAATTTCAGGAGGCCACATAAAATCTTTTAATTCTACTGGTGTAGTTGCAGTTAAAAATAAAAACATATCTCAAACCGATATAGACCGTGTAATTGAATCTGCAAAAGCAATAGTTTTACCAGAAGACCAAGAGATTTTACATATACTGCCACAATATTTTAAGGTTGACGGTCAAAACCTCATTTTAGACTCCCTTGGAATGCACGGAATTAGACTTGAAGCACAAATTCATATAATAACAGGAGCAATTACTTCAGCCCAAAACATCATACAATCATGCGAACTTGCAGGGGTTAAAGTAAATGATATTGTTTTAGAACAAATTGCATCTGCAGATGCAGTTTTAAGCCCATCAGAAAAAGAACTCGGAGTTGGAATTCTTGATATTGGTGGTGGAACATCCGATTTCGCAATTTATAGGGATGGAAGAATCATGCATTCAAAGGTTATCGCAATTGCAGGAAACCATTTTACAAATGACCTTGCGATAGGACTTTCTATTCCTATCTATCAATCAGAAGAAATAAAAAAACAATATGGATTTGTTTGGAAAGAAAAATTCCTAGATTTAGACACAGATACAATTAAAATCAATTTGGGATATACAAAAGAAACTACAAAAATTGAAGTATATTCTTTATATGACATCCTAGCTCCAAGAGCAGAAGAAGTTTTCGATCTATTAAACAAAGAATTAATTAAATATAAATTAAAACATTTTATGCCATCAGGAATTGTTATTACAGGAGGAGGATCTTTATTGTCAGGAATACAAGAGCTTGCAAAAAACAAATTTAAAATACCTATTCGCATAGGTACTCCAAATTGTTATAAAAAAAATGAAACCACGGCAGAGCAAGAAATGCCTGATTTATTAAAAAGTCCAATTTACTCCACTGGGTATGGCTTACTAATTTATGCTAGCAATAAAAACAAACTCGATCTTACAATATCTTCAAGCAATTCAAACTTTAAAACAGTTTTCAAGCGAATGAAATCTTGGATATATGATTTTTTATAATTTAGAACATAAAGGAAAGGTTTGCAATGATTGAATTCAACATAGAAGATGAAAAACAAGAAAAAATTGGCGCCAATTTAAAAGTAATCGGGGTTGGGGGAGCTGGAGGGAATGCCGTTAATAGTATGATCAACGGTAATGAATTAAATAGCGTAGAATTTATTATAGCAAACACAGATGCCCAAGCTTTAGATCTTTCCTTTGCTGAAAATAAAATTCAAATTGGTACCAAAATAACAAAGGGACTTGGAGCTGGATCTAATCCTGATATTGGTCGAAGATCAGCAGAAGAAGATTTAGATACAATTTTAGAAAAAATATCTGATACCGACATTCTTTTCTTAACAGCTGGTTTTGGAGGGGGGACTGGATCTGGAGCTCTTCCCATAATTGCAAAAGCGGCAAAAGATATGGGGATTCTAACAGTTGCTATTATTACAAAACCTTTTTCATTTGAAGGCAAAAAGCGCGCAATGCATGCCGATGAAGCAATAAAAATATTAAAAGAACAAAATGTAGACACTTTAATTGTAATTCCAAACCAAAAATTATTAGAAATATCCGATCCAAAAATCTCTATGCTAGACGCCTTTGCAATGTCTAACGATGTTTTAAAACAGGCAATTCTAGGAATTTCTGACATTATTACAAAAGCAGGACATATTAACGTAGATTTTGCTGACGTTAAGTCAATCATGAAAGATATGGGAATGGCATTAATGGGAACAGGCAGAGCTGAAGGAGAAGATAGAGCTAGACAAGCAGCACTTAATGCTATAAATTCTCCATTACTTGAAAACATCAATATTGAAGGAGCAAAAGGAGTACTCATAAATATAACAGGAAATTCCGATTTAGGATTACAAGAAATTAACGAAGCAGCAAGCCTTGTTCACGATATAGTAAGTCCAGATGCAGAAATAATTCTTGGTTCTGTAATTGATACAAATATTGGCAATGAAATTATGGTTACAGTAATTGCAACAGGTTTTGAAAATAAAATAAAAAAAGAAGCCACTATTAATGTAAAAAACAATTATTTTCTACATCAAAAAGAGGGTTCCTATAAAGCCCAAACTGAAAATATAAACAACAGTGCTCAATTATCTAATATTTCTAACAATGATTTTGACTTAAATGATATTGACACACCCACTTTTTTAAGAAAAAAAGCACTAATAGAAAAAGAAATTATAGAAAAAAATACCAATGCGCAAATTTCATTAAATGAAATGAATAACAAAAATAATCAAATAATAGATTAAAAAAATAAGAGTTATTTATGATTTTACACAATGATTCTTCTTACATGATTTATTTTGGAGATTGTAAAGATCCTTGTGTAAAATCCAACACAAAGATCTCACTAAACTGTCTAAAAAAAATTAAAAATCGCTTACATCTAGAAAAAATAATTGTTTTAAATCAATTACACGGGATTAAGGGAATTTGCTTAAAAGACTTATCTACAAGTTTTTCTGAAGTTTCCTTTATGCAAAAAACTGGTGATTATATAATTACCAACATTTCCAAAATAGGCATTGGAGTTCTTACTGCAGATTGCTTGCCAATAATTTTTTATGATCCAGTACATAACATAATTGCTATTGCTCATGCTGGTTGGCGTGGAGCCGTTAAAGAAATTGCAAAAAATCTCATACAAAAAATGGAACAATCTTTTAATACTTATACTCAAAAACTTATCGTTTATCTTGCTCCAAGTGCAAAATTTTGTTGTTACCAAGTTGATAATAAATTTTTAAATCACCTAGAAAACTCAACTTTTATTAATCAAGTTATTCTAAAACGTCAAAATAAGTATTTTTTTGATTTACCTAAATTCGTACGCTTACAATTATTAGATCTAGGAATTAAGGAAAACAATATTCATCAAAACTATAACGATTGCACAATTTGTAACACAAAATTTTGCTCTTTTCGTCGACAAAATGGAACTTCATCTAGACAAGTAACAGTTGTTGCTCTAAAGTAAAATAAATTTAAAAAACTATTGCCTATGTACAATTAAAAGGAGATTTATGATAGAAGAGCTAACACTTTGGAGTCAAAAAATAAAAGATGGATTACAGCTTGCTCATGATTTTCACTTCCAACATTCCGCTCAATTACCATCAAATATAAAAAAAATTGCTTTTGTAGGAATGGGTGGATCTGGTATTGCTGGAAAAATTATAAAAACATTTTTAGACAAAAAAACAACCATTCCATCTTTTATTATAAATTCCCCAGAATTGCCCAATTTTATAGATACCGATACTCTGGTTTTTGCAGCATCCTATTCAGGAAATACCTGGGAAACGGTTGATGTATTAAAACAATTATCCGAAAAATTTATTCCTACAATAGTTCTTTCTAATAATGGGCAAGCTGCTCAAATTGCAGAAGCTAAAAATTTACCATTTATTCTACTACCTAAATCTATGCAACCAAGAACGGCATTAGGTAATTTTTTAGGAATAATCATGGGCTTACTTTCTTTAATGGATATTCTCCCTGAAGGAATAGAAATTCTTAAAACTTTTATTAAACAGTCCAATCTACATGTTGCAAAATTTTCGGAGGATAAAGGCTTTTTTGATGAATTCATTCAAATATCAAACAACTGTGATTTTTTTCATATTTGGGGAGTGTCATCTGACACACAAGCTTTTGCTTATAGAGCACAAACACAATTTAATGAAAATAGTAAAATTCAAGCCGTAAACTCTACCCTACCAGAATGTTGTCATAATCTAATTAATGGTTTTGATAAATTTAACAAAAAACCATTAGTTTTACTGTATTATACAGATTTTTTAACAGCAAACTTAGATATTGCTTTACAAGCTACTTGTGACTTACTAAAAGAACAGGGTGTATTACTTTACAAACCCCCAGTTTTAGGTGATACTTGGGAAGGACAATTGTTTTATACTATCTTATGGTCTGACTTTGCTTCCTATTATTTAGGGAAAAAACGCGGAGTGGATATTGCTCGCGTTGAAGTTATCGAAAAATTAAAGCAAAAACATATAGATAGAGGAATTAAGTAGGAGCTTTGCAGAATGAAAAAAGATTTACATCCAAAAAGTTACGATGTAACAGTCAAATGTGTTTGCGGAAATAATTTTAAAACTACATCTACGGTAGCAGACTTTGATGTTGACATATGTTCAGCTTGTCACCCGTTCTTTACAGGAACGCAAAAATTTGTAGATACTGCTGGAAGAATTGAAAAATTCCAAAAGAAATATGCTACTAAAAATAAAGCTAAAAAATAAATTACCAAGAATAAGTAATTATACAACAAAAGGCAGGATCAAACCTGTCTTTTGTTTGTTTATAACATAAAAATCAATACAGAGGTATGTCGGAAAAGATATGGTAAAACTTGACTGGAGTTCTTTAGAAACAGAATATGCAAATATTATAAAAAAACTTTCAAATTCATCTTTAGATAAAAAAGAACGAGCTGAATTACAAAAAACTTCTTCTCAATATTCCGACTTACTCTCAAAACATAAAGAAATAAATAATCTCGAAAAAGAATTTAGTGATCTAAAAAAGCAAGCAGTAGAAGAAACCGATGAAGAGATGAAAACACTTTTCAACGAAGAAATTGTCCTAAAAGAAGAAAATCTCAAAATTATGCAAAAAGAACTAGATACCTTTTTGTATCCAGCTGATGAACGCGATAAACGTTCTGTTTTTATAGAAATAAGAGCAGGCGCAGGAGGACAAGAATCCGCCCTTTTTGTTGATAATCTTTTTAGAATGTATAGCAATTATGCTTTAACTCATGGATGGAATGTTTCTATTGTCGATTTTAATTCAACAGACATCGGTGGATACAAAGAACTTGTAATTTACATTAAAGGGAAGTATGTTTTTAAACATCTAAAATTTGAATCTGGTGTTCATAGAGTTCAAAGAGTTCCACAAACAGAAACTTCTGGCCGAATTCATACATCAACAGTTACAGTAGTTGTTCTTCCCGAAGCAAAAGAAGTTGACGTACAAATCAATCCAAACGACTTAAGAATCGATACATATCGAGCAGGAGGTGCTGGAGGCCAGCATGTAAATAAAACTGACTCTGCAGTAAGAATCACACACATTCCAACCGGATTAGTTGTTGCATGCCAAGATGAACGTTCTCAAATTAAAAATAAAGCTAAAGCTCTTAAAGTTTTAGCTTCTCGCATATTAGAAATGGAAAGAGAGAAAAAAGAAGCAGAATTGAGCGCACAAAGAAAGCAACAGACAGGAACGGGCATGAGAGCAGAAAAGATTAGAACTTATAACTATCCTCAAAATAGGGTCACTGATCACCGCATTAATCTTACCCTTAAAAAATTAGATCTAATTATGGAAGGAAATCTTGACGATCTCATAAAACCATTGATGGAATGGGAAAGTATCAGAAAACGAGAAAATAAATCTTTATTTTTAAAATAATAAAGGTTTTATAACGAAACAATCAGGTGATTTATTAAAATTTTTGATACAAATAAATGAAGGAAAGTACCGTAAAATTGGTTTATAAGAAATAGGGAATGTCCCACTAATAAGTGTTATAAAATTAAAATTATCAATAGAAAAAATCGATATTCCAACGTTCATTACTTTATTCATTAAAAAAGGTAAATCATGCTGATGCCCATGAATAAAAGTTCTTGTATAATATTTGTTTTTTAATGATGCATAATTATCTAAAAAAAAGTTTATTAAAAAAAGAGAATAATTTAATCCTCTTTCTCCCCAAAAAAAATCTTTTCCCGATTTTAATGCAATATCTGTCCAATAAAAAGAATCTTTTTTAGGTGAAAAATAATCTCGCATAAAAATGAATTCCAATAAATTTTGTTCCCAAATTATGTCTTCAAAAAATATGTCTGAATTTTTCTCTAAACTTAATTTTAATAACCAATCCTTGAGGTTGTTACTAATCAATAAATCACGATTATTTATCGAACATAATTTTAAACTATTTTTGTCTTTACCTTCAAAATTTAAAAGAATTCGATAATCTAATCGAATATCAAAAGCAGCATGGCTTAAAATAAGAAAATTTATTATTTTATTTTTCTGTATTTTTCCCAAAAAACATGCAAGAGGCAAAGAATTAGAAAAAGATAAAAATGCTTTTTTTAAAATTTTATACTTCCTACTATTATCACAATATTTTTTTGTTATTTCTGAATATAAACCAAAATGCTTACATTTTTTTCCATAATACTCAAAATAAGGTCCTTTATTTTTAAACTTTGATTCATGATTACCCTTTAATAAAATCACATATCCAGGATTTTTAAGCCATAATAACATTAATAATGATAAAACCTTAAAATTATCACTTCCTCTATCGATATAATCACCAAGAAAAAATAAATATGAACCTTTGGATAAAATCAAATTACTATCAAGAACATTCCCCCTCTGCAAACTAATTATTATTTTACTTAATCCATGAAAATCCGCATGTAAATCACCAAAAATAAAACAACTCGAATCTTTCGGAACAATTAGTTTTGAGAAAAAATCATCTTCACCAAAATTAATTTCATTACCCAAGCTCTCTGAATTTTGATTATAAAATTTATAAATTTCTCTAAGATAATAACCTGATACTTGTAAAAAAAAATTATCCCACCCACTCTTGTAACTCAAAAACATTCTCCAACTCATATCATAAAAGGCTATCCGTGTTTTTTTATTCTCAAGTGACCTTGATGTTATTTTCGACGCATTAATCTTATTTTCATATCCAATAACATTTTTTTGATTTTTGGCAAAATAAAAAGAAATAACACAAAAATAAACTATTAAATATAAAGTTATTTTAATTTTTATAGACATATGCTTCTCAAAATAATTCTTTATAATCCAAAGCTTTAACTTTCTTATTTTTCTTATAATAATTTAAAGCTAAAAAATCCAATCTAACGTTATAAAAACAGCCAACATAATACGAATTTCATGAAATTCGTATTATGTTTATTTCTCTTATTTCTATCTAAATCATTAAAATCCTTTTATTTATAATCTAACATATGTAGTAAGATATTATTTGACATAAAATATCTTGTTAAATAACATTGAATTTTCAATGCTTGTTCAAAAATAAAATTACCACTATTTTCTTTATATACTTTTTTATTTTTTAATTTTTTTACCACTTAAGGAGTACAATAATGTCCAATCCTATTTTTTCTTATTTTTTTGTTAACAATCATCATATGAGTATTCTTGGAATTTTTGTTTTTCTTTTTATTGCATTTATTTTTTCAAATAACAAAAGAAAAATAAATCTTAGAAGAATTCTCGGGGGCCTAATACTTCAATTTCTTTTGGCAATTTTTGTTTTAAACACAAAAATTGGACATAGAGTTTTTTCTACATTTGCTGAAGGATTTAGAATTCTTTATGGATATTCTGATGCAGGAATAAAATTCATGTTCGGCAATCTTATTGACGCAACAGCCTCTTGGGGTTTTCTCTTTGTGATAAAAGTTGTTCCTATAATTATATTTTTTGGTGCATTAATGTCTCTTCTATATCACATAGGCATAATTCAATTATTCGTAAAATTTTTAGCACTAATAATACGACCAATTTTGGGAACATCTGGAGCCGAAACTTTATGTACTGTTGGAAATATAGTTTTAGGACCAACAGAAGCTCCACTACTTATTAAAAAATATTTAAAAGTAATGACTGATTCTGAAATGTTAGTTGTAATGATTAGCGGAATGTCAACAATAACAGCTTCACTTTTAGCCATTTATGGATCAATGGGAATTTCAATGATTCATCTTATTACAGCATCTGTAATGTCAATTCCTGGCTCGATTCTTATTTCAAAAATTTTAATTCCCGAAACAAAAATCCCTAAAACTGCGGTCGGAAATCATATGGAAATGAAAAAGGATACTGCAAATATTTTAGATGCAGTTGCTGTAGGAACATGTGATGGTTTAAAATTAGCAGCAAATATTGCAGCTATGCTTATTGCATTTATAAGTTTAATGGCTATGGCTGATCATATCTTACTTTCAGTTATTGGATATAGTCTTAACAATATTTTTGCAAAACTTTTTTCTGGAGTTGCACATCTTATTGGAATTTCTAACCAAGACAAAAACACCGCCGGAGTGCTTTTGGGACAGAAATTAGTAATTAATGAGTTTGTTGCATATGCAAGTCTTGTAAAAGCAACTTTAACAGTAAGAAGTAAAACCATCTTAACATATGCTTTATGCGGTTTTTCTAATATTTCGGTAATTGGAATATTGATTGGCGGAATTTCGGCATTGGCACCAAATAAAAAATCATTTTTAACCAAATTCGGCTGGAGAGCATTACTTGGTGGAACTCTTGTAAACCTTTTAAATGCAGCAATAGCAGGGCTACTAATCTGAAAAGATTTATACAAATCCGTCTTCGATAAAACAAACTTCAACTTGAATTTAAGTTGAAGTTTGTTTTGCAAATAAAAGCACATAAGCAAACAAATATTGGCCTTTTTTAGAAAACTGATTTTTATGATAAAATATACTCTATATCAAGTTTTAATATTATTTTTTGGTGAAAATAGATTTAATTAAAAAATTATGAAGATTGCAATTTTATTATCCGGTGGCGTAGACAGCTCAGTAGCTCTAAAATTACTTCAAGATCAAAAGCATGAAATTACAGCTTTTTATCTTAAAATTTGGCTAGAAGATGAACTATCTTTTCTTGGAAATTGTCCCTGGGAAGAAGATTTAAAATATGCTCAAGCTGTTTGTAAACAAACAAATATCCCTTTAAAAGTTATTAACTTACAACAAGAATATCACGATAAAATCGTATCTTATACAATCTCAGAAGTAAAAACAGGAAGAACTCCAAGCCCTGATATTTTTTGTAATAAATTAATAAAATTTGGATGTTTTTTAGAAAAATTTAGAAATCAATTTGATAAAGTCGCAACAGGACATTATGCACGAATAGATAATCAAAATGATTTATTTCTTTTAAAAAAAGCTATTGATCCAATAAAAGATCAAACATATTTTTTATCTCATCTCACTCAAAAACAATTATCAAAAATTCTATTTCCAATCGGACATCTCAAAAAAAATGAAGTACGAGAACTTGCCAAAAAATATAATTTGCCAAACCAAGATAGAAAAGATAGTCAAGGAATATGTTTTCTTGGAAAAATTAAATTCAGTGATTTTATCAAACACCACATTGGAACCCTAAATGGAGATTTTTTAGAATTTGAAACAAATAAAAAAATAGGAACTCATAAAGGCTTTTGGTTCTATACAATTGGTCAACGCAAAGGAATTGGGCTTTCTAATGGCCCATGGTATGTTGTAAAAAAAAATACAAAAAAAAATATCGTTTATATTTCTAACAAATACTTTACACCAGAAAAATCTCGCGATACATTCACCATTTACCAATTTAATTGGATCTCAGGAGAACCACTCAAAAATAAAAACTTAATGGTTAAAATTCGTCATGGAGAACAATTATATAAAGTCACTGTAGATTTTATAAAACCGGATTGTGCAATTGTAAAACTAAATAAACAAGACCAAGGTTTAGCACCGGGACAATTTGCAGTATTTTATGATAATGATATTTGTTTAGGCTGTGGAGTAATTAAATAATGTTTAAAAATCTTTTTAATAACAAAAATTATGTTAAATATGATTTAACACCTATAGAGAGAATAAAAGAATTTATAAAAACCTTTTGGCATTCTAAGTCTGAATGGTTCTTAAATAAAAGTTCTAAAAGATACTATGCTGGAATTGATGCGCGCAAATGGTTATATGTTCAACCTACAATTCCCAAGAGTCACAAACCCAAAATTACATGGATTGGGCAATCAACCTTTTTGATTCAGTTCGGGAATGTTAATATTTTAACCGATCCTGTTTTTTCTAACATAAACCCAATTTTTCCTCGAAATTTTGTTCCAGGAATTAGTCTTAACAAATTACCTAAAATAGATTACATAATAATTTCTCATAACCATGCTGACCATATGGATAAAAACTGTTTACTTTATTTAAAAGCCCAACAACCCAAAATATTGGTTCCTAAAGGTGATAAAGCTTGGTTTGATTACCATGGTTTTGAAAATACTCAAGAAATGGATTGGTGGCAAAACTATAATTCTAAAACAAATATTAAATTTAGATTTTTGCCTGCAATACATTGGTCTGGATACAATATTTTTAGAATAAATAAAGCAATGTGGGGAAGCTGGATGTTGGAATTTAATAATTACAAAATATATTTTGCAGGTGATACTGCATACGCAAAACATTTCTGTGAAATTTCTAAAGAGCACCCCAATATTGATATCGCAATGTTACCAATTGGACCAGAAAACCCACGTAATCTTGTAAAACAATCACACATGGACTCTAAAGAGGCAGTAAATGCCTTTATTGACTTGAAAGCAAAACATTTTATTCCTATGCATTGGGGAACTTTTAGAATTGATAGTGATAAATTTTATGATCCAATAAGAAATCTTGAAAAAAACTGGGATAACAAAAAAGATTTGCTATTCCAATCTGATCTTAATATTTTTAAATTTGGCCAAAGAAAAGAATTTTGATTGGTATTTATTTCGGCATTTCATATTCAGGATAAAATTTTTTCATTATTTTTTTTGTTTTATCCGTTAGTTTAACATCGTTTTTTATAAGTAAATCTAAAAACTTTTTTTACTTAAAAATGACCATTTTCTAAACAACCAATAGTATTGTTATGAACAATCTCTAAACCAACAGATTGATATTCAAGCATTTTTGTTGGACGAGAAACCCAATTGATTATATCTTTATCCCTAAAAAGAAACCCTACATCACAAGCAGCTAAAAATTTATGTAACTCACTTGCCTTTACACAAAGAATTTTATATTTATTTTTTTCTATATTTTTATCTTTAATTAAATTTTCTATGTCTATTTTGTCAGAAGATAAAATAAGCAAAAATTTTTTTTTATCTTTTTTAATTTTTTCAGAAAAATAATCTACTATATTCGGTAGACATTGCCAGACCTTATATGAACCGCTATAACAATAGACTTTTGTATCATCTGATATTTTCAAGTTTTC
This sequence comes from Candidatus Babelota bacterium, assembly GCA_042576165.1. Classification (GTDB taxonomy): domain Bacteria; phylum Babelota; class Babeliae; order Babelales; family UASB340; genus JBHPBZ01. The sequence goes on from JBHPBZ010000002.1 coordinate 35,995, forward strand.
TCTAATTTTCTTTCTAAAAAACTCTATATCTTTTTGAGAAAGTTTTTTTGGAATATCATCTTTTGCAATTGTTATTTTAGAACTTTTGGCACCAAAATTTATCATTAAATAATTTTTAAGAGCAGGACTTACAGATTCTATATAAAAATCAAATTTCAAATTATTGTTTTTATTATAAGCTTCTAATTCTATTTGATGTAACTTTTGTACTATGATTTTTCTGGCCCATTTATTTATAAAATTTTCTTTTTTATATTGACAAACAAATCGATATTCTTGCGCACACAATCCCCTTGCTTGTAAAATAATTTTGGGACTTACTCCACTTTTTTTTGTTAATGCTTTAATCGTTATCCATCCTGCAAGTGGTCCACGGGTAATAATTTCATCTGACTGTATTTTTTTAAATATTTTTTTTAATTGATAAACTGCAAATCTTAAACTTAATTTACCAAAAAAGGGAAGCTTTTTGCACAAAATAAAATTTAATCTATTGTGAGTAGGAATTAAATTCAAAAGTATTGTGTTCGATATTTTTTCTTTTTCAAATGAAATTAGATTTATTTTAAGTTTATTATTTTTCTTCAATAAATTAAGCAATGGCCGCAATACCTGACTAGAAAAAACTGAATTTTGTATTCCATCGTATACTATAAATGTTAACTTTTTATACATGATGATCCTTTTTTGTTTTTATTGTAGTATTACTAATCATTTTTTTCTAGACTTTTTCAAAGATTATTAAAATACAAAGGTAAACAATTATGAAATTGAAATTTATAAAAAAATTTGAAAATATAAGTATAAAAGATATTCACTTAGTTGGTGGTAAAAATGCATCTTTAGGAGAAATGATACAGCAACTATCATCAAAGGGGGTTTTACTTCCTGGTGGTTTTGCCATTACAGCTGATGCATATAGGTATCATTTAAAAGAAAATAAAATTGAAAATGAGATTCAAAAACTAGTATCTCAAATTGATAAAAAAAACTTGAAAAAATTAGCACAAATTGGCAAAAAAATACGTACCTTAATCGAAAAATCTCCTCTACCTAAAAACTTACAAATTCAAATAATTAAGTCTTACAAAGAACTAGAAACAAAATATGGTAAAAATTTCAGTGTCGCCGTTCGCTCATCAGCAACAGCAGAAGATTTACCAGAAGCTTCTTTTGCAGGCCAACAAGAAACTTATTTAAATATCACCGGTGAAAAGCATTTATTAATAGCCTGCCAAAAGTGCTTTGCTTCCCTTTTTACAAACAGAGCTATTTCTTATCGAATTGATCATGGTTTTAATCATATGGATATTGCACTTTCCATCGGCGTACAAAAAATGGTGCGTTCTGATAAGGCAACTGCAGGTGTTGCATTTACGCTTGATACTGAATCAGGATTACCTAACATTATTTTTATAAACTCTGCATATGGTCTAGGTGAAAATGTTGTAAAAGGAACAGTAAGTCCCGATGAATTTTATGTACACAAAGCAACTCTCGAAAAAGGCTTTAAACCAATATTAAAAAAAAGATTGGGCCAAAAACGCAAAAAAATGATTTATGCAAAAAGCACAAAAAATCCAACCAAGGATGTAATTGTTCCAATAAAAGATAGAAAAGTTTTTTCTCTTACTGATAATGAAATTTTAGATATTGCAAAACAATGTCTAATAATCGAGAATCATTACTCCAATTTAAAAAAATATTGGGTACCAATGGATATTGAATGGGCAAAAGATGGAAATGACAATAAAATATACATTGTTCAAGCCAGACCTGAAACTGTTCATTCCCAAAAAAAAGAAAAATCAATAATCGAAGAATATATAATACAAAAAAAATCTACAAAAAAAATTTTGGCAACGGGGAAAAGTGTTGGTAAAAAAATTGCCCACGGTTCAGCCAAAATAATTGATTCTGTAAAAGATATTGATAAGATCGGCAAAGGAGATATTTTAGTCACAGATATGACAGATCCAGATTGGGAACCAATTATGAAAATTGCATCGGGCATTGTTACCAATAAGGGAGGTCGAACTTGTCATGCTGCAATTATTAGTAGAGAACTGGGAATTCCTGCAATTGTTGGAACTACAAATTCAACTAAAAAAATTAAAAATAATCAAAATATAACCATTGATTGTGCAAGCAGTGAAATAGGAACAGTTTATGATGGCAAAATCCCATTTAAAATTCTAAAATTAAAAATATCAAAATTACCAAAACTAAAAACAAAAATAATGATGAATGTTGGTAACCCAGATCAAGCTTTTAATTTTGCAATGCTACCAAATGATGGTGTTGGATTAGCTCGTTTAGAATTTATAATAAATGATTCAATAAAAATTCATCCTATGGCTTTAGTTGAATTCAACAAACTTTCTGACTCAAAAATAAAAAACAAAATTAAAGAATTAACTTTTGGATATAAAGATAAAAAAGAATTTTTTGTAACAAAATTGGCACAAGAAGTTGGAACAATAGTTGCAGCCTTTTATCCAAAGCCAGTAATCGTTAGATTTTCTGATTTTAAAAGTAATGAATATAGAAAATTAATAGGTGGAGATATTTTTGAACCAATAGAAGAAAATCCTATGCTTGGATTTAGAGGAGCATCAAGATATTATAATTCAAAATATAGCCCCGCATTTAAATTAGAATGCCTAGCTATGAAAAAAATAAGATACGAAATGGGACTAACAAATGCAAAATTGATGATTCCCTTTGTGCGCACTATAAATGAAGCAAAATTAGTGATTAAAGAAATGAAAAAGCATGGAATTAAACAAAGCAAAAATGACTTTGAAATCTATATGATGGCTGAAATTCCAGCAAATATTTTATTAATTGATGATTTTAGTAAAATTTTTGATGGATTTTCGATAGGATCAAATGATTTAACGCAAACCACACTTGCTGTTGACCGCGATTCTAATTTAGTTGCATATCTTTTTGATGAAAGAAATGCAGCTGTTAAAAAAATATTAAAAATGGCAATCAATGGTGCAAAAAGAAATAAGAAAAAAATTGGAATATGTGGCCAAGCTCCTTCTGACTATCCAGAAATTGCACAATTTTTAGTAAAATGTGGAATAGATTCTATATCTTTAACCCCAGATACTATTTTAAAAGAAATTATGATTTTAGGTAAAAAAACAATAACCTAAATTTACATTTCAGGAATTGTTTCAACATCATGAGAAAGCCAACTTTTTAACCCATCCAGGATTTCTCTAATTTTATGTTCATCACCTTTGAAAATAATTCCTTTATCTGGATACAGAATTATTTCAACATTTCCTTTTTCGAGAGTAAGAATTTTATTACCTTCAGCAAGTTCAATAATTGGATTCATTTCTTTTGCTTGTTCAACATACATAGAAATAACGTCAAACATGTGCCTTGTAGATAAATAACTAAATGGACCAATTTTCATACAAAACTCATCTTCATCTAATAATTCCTTATGAACTACAAGTTTATTAAAGCCTAAAGCCATCATTATTGGTGAAGTAATTGTTGTAAGAACAATTACTGATACACAAATTACATATTGATTACTCGTCATTAAACATGTACTTTTTAGAATAGTTGCAATTACCAAACTAACTTCACCTCGAGCAACCATTGATGATCCAAAAAGATAACTTTCTAAAAAGCTCCATTTTTTTTCTTTATCCTTAGCAAACAAATTTGAAAATAAAGTTGTAATATTACAACCAATCATTTTTGAAAAAACAGCTGCAAATAAAATAACAAAAACAACTAGCCAATCTATTGGTCTTAAAATAGTTATATTGACTTGCATTCCAATTGAACCTAAAAAAATTGGTAATAAAACTGTATTTACAAAAGGAGAAATTGCACGCACAGCCTTATGCCTTGTGTCTCCCATTCTATGAAAAAATCCTGCAAAATATGCACCGGTAATTCCAGCAAGTCCACCAACAAGCTCCGATAAAGAAAAAAACGAAAGCATAATAATTGTTGCAAAGGTAGGTAAAATGTGAGATAAACGCAAATTCCTAAGTGCTTTTGTTATATAAACAATAAAATATCGTCCAAATAAAAACATCATAAAAAATGATAGAAGCATATAGAGAATTGAACTAAAAATTCCAGTAGAATGTCCCACACATTTTAAACAGTGAATTTTTCCAAGCAATCCACCTTGTAACATAACAATAAAAAATGAAAATAAAATTACTGCTAAAATATCATCAACTATAGCGGCACCCATTGTTGCCTTAGATGAACGTAAATTCATTTTATTTTGAGAAATCAACATTGCCACAGGAATAGAAACACTCGTAGGAGAAAATATAATTCCTATACCAATTGCCGTTGCAAAAGCGTAACCACTATCTAAAAAGAAAAATACCGAAAATGCAACAATCAGAATTGGAAGAATTGCCCCTAATATACCCCCTAAAGTTGATTCTAAACCAACCTTTGCCATATCAGCAATATCAGTCTCATGCCCAGCTAGCCAAAGCAAATATGCAACAGTAAGAGCGGATGAAATTAAAAGAATAAAAAAGAAAAAAAGATCCGAAGATGCGATTTGATAAATTTGATGTTTAGCAACATCTACAAATTCTAAAGGAGATACAAAAAAATTAATATTTTTTATATTTATTAGGGATGGCCCAAGAATTATTCCACCAATAATTTGTCCTGCAACAATTGGTAATTTAAAAAGTCTTTTAAAAAGTTTTCCCACCAAAAGAGTTGTTAAAAGTACAACCGATATAAATAACGTAAATTTTGCAGCAAAGGTAGCATTAATACCATTTTGAGATAAATTTTCTATATAAATAGTTTTATAAACTAAAGCTGCTGATAATTTTGTCTTCTCCGTAAAAAAAATTGAATATGAACTAAAAATAGATACCAAACTAATAATAAACTTACTGATTTTCATTGTTACCTTTACTTAAAATAAATTGACCGCAACCACCTTTGATTTTTTTCCCTTTGCTTCTCCTGATAGTAACCATTATCTTTTTGGATCGTAAATATTTTGCAAACAAATTAATTTGTTCTTCTGAAGAAGGTAAAACTGGTAGGCTTTTTGTTGAATTATAAGGAATTAAATTTATTTTAACCTTTAAACCATGTAAAACCTTTATCAACTTTTTTGCATGCAATATTGTATCATTAATTTTATTCAGCATTATATATTCAATTGTTATAAAACTTCTTTTTTCAAGTTTTATTTTCTTTAACTCATCAATAAGTTTTTGCAACGAAAAACTTATATTTATGGGCATAAACTCACTTCTTTGTTCATCTGTTGGAAAATGAAGAGAAACTGCCAATTTTATCTGAAATTTATTTATTAAATCTGATAATCCAGTTGTCACTCCAGATGTTGATAAAGTAATCCTATTTTTTGAAAAATCAAAGGCATTTTTATCCAAAAAAATTTGTATAGTTTTTTCTATATTTTTCAAATTCAACAACGGCTCTCCCATTCCCATAAAAACAATATTGGTAACTTTGCACATTGTTTTGCCATCTTCTAAAACAACATTATTCTCTTTAATGTATTTTTGTATAGATAAAACTTGGCCAACAATTTCTGAGATTTCTAGCTTTCTTAAAAATTTTAATTCCGAACCAGTTGCACAAAATTTACACTTGAGCGGACACCCTATCATACAAGAAACACAAATTGTCGCTCGCTTACCAGAAATCATTAAAATTGATTCTATTAATTTTTGATCTTCAGTTTTTAACAAAAATTTATATGAATTATCATCTTCAGAAACTGTAACATCATGAATTCTTGGAATTTTGATTTCTAAATTTTGATTTATTTTTTCTTTTAAATCTTTTGTAAAATTAGAAAATAAATCAGTATCAAAAACTGTTTTTTTATAGATCCAATCAAAAGACTGATTTGCCCTATAAGGCTTTTCGCACAAAGATAAAAACTTCTCTTTTAATTCAAAAATAGTTAGATTTATTAAATTTTCTTTCATATTCCACCAAATTTTTAATTATTTTTATCATTTTAACCTATTTTTTGTATTTTTAACAACGCATTAAAATAACCCCATTTGTCATTCTCATGCGGCCTTTGATTAAAGACACTGGAAATGCTATATTAAACATAATTACATTTAGAATTTATATTTAAAATTAAGCATGTTTTTTAATATAAAAAAACATTTAAAATGAGGAATTTTAAAAATGATTAAAAATAGATTTATGAAAACACTATTTATTTTAATAGTTCTAATATTTACAAATAGCTTCAATGTTAAAGCTATGAAGCGGCCTGCCAACAATAATATAAGCTCTCCTGCTAATAAACGACACAAGCCTTATCCTAAAACACCCACAAAACAAACCATATCTACTAAAAAATCTTTTCAGTCTCCAGGAGAAATGAAAATTTCTATAGAAAATTTATGCCGAAAAGTTTTAGGCGCAAATAATGATAAAAACGAAATAAGAATTGACACCAAAAAAGCAATTGTAGACTTAATATTATTTTTTAAAAGTCTTCCAACCGATTCCTTTTCAGCCTATTTCAAAAATTGTAGTGATAAAGATAAAGCTTTGTTCAGAAAAGATTTAACTCTATCCCTGTTTTATATGATATTTCTATCAATTTTGCAATGTGACAAAGAAGATACTGATAAAGAATTCGAAAAATTCATCCCTGCGAATAATGGTCTTACTTTTGATGAAAACAAAAATACTGTCGAATTAAATTTTAAAGGACATAAGTTTACATTTAAATATAATCAAAATAGTTCTGATGATGAAAAACGATATCTTAATATAATAAAGTGTAACCAAAATAATTCACAATCTTTGAATTATAATAGCAATAACTATATAAAAAAGACAATTATAAGTCTTTTGAATATTAAGAATTACACTAAAAATAAAGAGTCTAATGATGAGTTGGATGAAAACTTATCAACTAAATTTACATACATTTTAAAAAAATTACCGGATGACTTAATTAAAAATTATGAAAAATTCTTTCATACAATCGTTGCATCAATACTTCTATTTATGGGAAGCAATTTAAGCTTCTCAGAAATGTATGCAGGAGACGGACGCGCAGATCTAATCTATAAAAGCACTTATGGAGACGGAATTATTGAATTTAAGCTAAATAAAAAAGATAATTCTAAAGGCTTAGAACAAATTCATTTACAAAAATATTTCAAACATTTTTGTAATCATTCAAAACCTATAAAATTAATTAGTTTTACTTTTCATGCAACTAATGAAGCTTTCACCCGTGTAGAAATTAAAATAGAAAAGTTTAACATTCCAAATGTTAAACTTACTAAAATAAAAGATGGCTACTCAGCAAGCTTTTAAAATAAAAAAGGCTGACAATTTTTTGTCAGCCTTTTTTATTTTAAAAATATCTATTTTGATTTATTAAAAATCTCTTTTATTGTTGAAAGCGATCCCATAAGTGCACTCGATTCATAAGGCATCAAAATTAATTTTCCATCTTTACCTTTTGTGATCTCAGGCAAAATTTTAATATAATTTAATGCAACCATATAAGGAAGAGGATCTGCACTTGGAACAGCAGCTTGAATATAACCAATAGCTTCTGCTTCAGCATTAGCAGTAATCAAACGAGACTTAGCCTCACCTTCAGCTTTTGTAATTTTTGCCATTTTTATACCTTCAGCTTCCAAAATAGCAGATCTTTTTTTACCTTCAGCTTCTAGTATCAAAGCACGACGATCACGCTCAGCTCTCATTTGTTTTTCCATTGCACTACGAATATCATGCGGAGGATTAATTTCTTGAAGTTCAACTCTGTTTATTTTCACACCCCATTTATCTGTAGCTTCGTCTAAAATTGCTTGCAATCTATCATTAATCTGATCTCTAGAAACTAAAGTTCCATCCAAATCCATCGAACCAATAACATTACGCAAAGTAGTTTGTGTCAATTTTTCTATTGCTTGAGGTAAATTTGTAACCTCATACATAGCGCGCATAGGATCTGTAACTTGATAATAAAGCAAAGCATTAATTTCTATCGTTACATTATCTTTTGTTATAACATTTTGTTTAGGAAAATCATAAACAGATTCACGTAAATCAATTCTTTCTACTTGTTCTGAATAGCGATACACTCTTTTGCCATAACCTTCTTCTTTTACAAAAGTCCAAGTTATTGTTCTAGGATGATCTAAAAAAGGAACAATAAAGTGTATTCCTGGTTTTAAAATTTTATTAAACTTACCCAGTCGTTCTATCATTATGACTTCAGATTGTCTTATAATGTAAGTTGATTTAACTAAAACTGTTATAAAAAATAAAATTAAAAATACAAAAAAGATGGAAAACCCGCCCATAATTCCAGATATCATATCAAAACTCCCAAAGTAAAATAAAAATTATTAAGATTTGCTTTTAACCACTAGTCTATTACCTTTAACATTCACTACTAAAACTTCAGTTCCTTTTTGTAAAATTACATTATCAGCACATTCTGCCATCCATCTTTCACCACGAACTTTTACATATCCAAACGCATTTGATTCTATTGTTTTTACAACCATACATTTTTTACCAATTAATGCATCAACATTAGTATCTGTAGTAACTCCAGAAATTTTGGCAGCAAAAAAATGTTTCAAAATAAAGAATGAAACAATCGTAAAACAAAAACCAACAATACACTGGCTAATAAAAGATAGTCCAAAAAAAGCTAAAATTGCAGCCATACAACATCCGCAAGAAAATGCTATAAAACAAAATAATCCAGATAATATCATTTCAATAAAAAGAAATACTATTGCTAAAATAAGCCAAAAATATATTAAATAAATTGAATCAAATAAAAATAACATAGAATAAAATCCTCTAATTTCAGATATTTTTTATTTCCCCGCAAAACTATTATGCCTCAAAAACCCCATACTTTCAACCAAGGCATAAATCAAAGACCTCCATTGATCTTCTTTACAAATTCCTAATTCTATAGCCAATGCGGGCGCAATAATACCACAGAGTGGTTTAAATGGAATACCAAATAATCCATAAAAATCAAATGACTTTTGATTAATATCAGATGTTAATGACTGCTTCATATCCTCACCCCAAAGTCTTGTTGTTTTAATATTTGCAAAATGAGCATTATGTACTGCAACAAAAGAATATGGGACAAAGTTATGAGGAGCAAGATCAATTAATGAATTATATAAGAGATGATATAAAAAGACCTTAGGCTTTAAAACTTCCTCTCTGTAAACATGAAGACTTAAATAAAAATCAACACCTAAACGATTTGAAAAAGAAGCTGATTCCCAATCAACAATTTCTTCGCCGGGATAACGAGTCAAAATAACCCTTACATTATATTGTTCTTGCAACGCCTTTTTTAAACTTTTTGCAAAATCAAAAGTTATCGCACGCTCCACACTTTCTACCAAACGGCGACCAACATTTTTTGCATGTCCCGCAGGATTAATCATAACAACGAATTGCTTTTCTTGAGATGTCTTATTTGAAAATAAAAAATTAAAAGAAAATAATGTTATAAATATAAAATTCGGATTTAATTTAAAAGCCATAGCCTACTAATTTATAAAAATCGTGTAGTATATTTTTTTACATAAAATATACTACACGATTTTTATAAATTTTAAAAATAAAAGCATTTAAATCTTTTATAAATACTCTTTAAAATCAAATAAATCTCTTACTATACTCCCTATTCTTTTTTTAAAAAACGTCCTAAACATAAATATATCCATCTAAAATAATTTCAGCCCCACCCAAAACACAAATTTTTGCGTCGGACTCAATTCCATTTTTTAAATCACTAAAAACAATTGAATTCGACAAAGCTTGAGTTTGCAAATCAGGACCAAAATTTGAACGGTACAACATTAAATTTTCTTCTCCTGTCGAATCACTTCCACCAATTGCCAAAAATCTACCATCTGAACTCCAGTCGACTGAATAAAGATAACTACCATAATCTAGAGAAATAACCCACTTTAAACTTGATCCATTAAATGAATACACTTGTAACTCTTTTCCACTAGTTGGCGAATCTCCACCAATTGCCAAAAATCTACCATCTGGACTCCAGTCAACTGAATGAATATAATCTCCATAAGCCATTGAATCAATCCAACCTAAACTTGATCCATTAAATGAATATACTTGTAGTTCATCTCCACTAGTTGGCAAATTTCCCCCAATTGCCAAAAACCTTCCATCTGGACTCCAGGAAACTGAATAAATAAAAGATCCATAATTCTCTTCAGCAACTTTTACCAAACTTGATCCATTAAATGAATACACTTTTAACTCAGCTCCAGTTCCTGAATCATATCCACCAATTGCCAAAAATCTACCATCCGGACTCCAGTCAACTGAATAAACCCTACTTCCGCAATCCTTCTCAAGGACCAAACTCAAACTTGATCCATCAAATGAACACACGCGCAACTCATTTGCAATTCCTGTATCTTCTCCCCCAATTGCCAAAAATCTACCATCCGGACTCCATGAAACTGATTCAATCCAAATTCCATAATTATTTGAATCAACCAGTACTAATCTTGATCCATCAAATGAATACACTCTTAGGTCGGCATCATTTGTTGGGAAAAATCCACCAATTGCCAAAAATCTTCCATCTGGACTCCATGAAACTGACTCAATCCACTCTGCATAATTCTCTGAATCAACAAGTACTAAACTTGATCCATCAAATGAATATACTCTTAATTCATTTCCAATTACTGGCTCATTTCCACCAAAAGCCAAAAATCTACCGTCCGGACTCCATGAAACTGAATAAATACTATCTATACCATCGTTAGAAAAAGTCTCTGTTACATCACTTAATGTTAAAGTTGCTGCACTTGTAATTGTAACTTTGTTATCAAAATAAACTTTACCTTTGGTTAGTTGAAAACCAGTATATGTAGATTTAACCGTGCAACAATTAAAATGAAGTGCTGAAGTTTCATCTAACATTTTAATTAAAGTAGAATCTGTAGTTGATGGTCTAAAATCAAAAGCCGTTCCTTCATCAAAAAACAGCGTTGCATGTGGAGCAATATAACTAGGCCTTACTCCCCAATAAACAAATTCCGATGAACCAGTAAACACCACATCATTATGAATAAAGAATTGTCCGCTATAAAAATAAAAATCATCATTTAATGCTAGTTCAACATTATCAAGTGCCAACTTTCCGTCCCAACCGATACACCTTATTGCAGGACGCCCAATGGTATTTGCAGTATTACGAAAATTTAAATTTCTCAGCGTTAATGTTGAATTTGCATCAACTAAAAGCTGTGCTGTATAACCCAGTGTTAAACTATTTCCATTTCCATCAATAATAATATTTCCACTTAAATACCATGTTTCGCCAGCAGGAATTTCAAGATTATCTTCCAATACCAATGAATGTGAATTTCCTAAAACCTTATTATTATTAAAATCTAAGTGACTATTTTTTGTTAAAATTAAATCTTCATTTAATGTTAAATCATTTTCTAGTGTTGTATTCCCATCCAACCTTCCTATAAATTTTTGTGAACTAGATATACTCTCTAGAACAAATGTTGAATTTTGTGTTACATGTAAATTTGAATATTTAGAAGAATCTAAAGAACAAATAGCCGAAGTAAATATCATAGATAAAAAAACCATTGTTGTTTTTATGTATAAAAAAATCCTCATATCTCTCCCTTTTCATTATAAAATTAATAAATAGCACTCTCTAAAAAAATTATTTTATATAAAACAAATCCTATAACTATTTAACTTAAGTTATGACCTATTAAATTTGTAAAAAATGAATCTCCATAGCAAGCTCTTATTTGTTATTATAAACAATGAAATAAAAAATAAGGATAAGCTCTAGGAAATAAATATTATTGTAACATATCGTGTGTATGTTATTAAATTAAGTTGTTAGAACAAGTTGATAATTTTGTATTTAACAGCAAAGTAAAAATGTCAAATTCAAAAATAACAACAATAGAAATAACCGAGAGAATATTTTTGGTAGGCAATTAAGAAAAATAAAATTTTTTTTAATAGAACACAATTATATAAAAAATACTTTAAGCAAAAGCAAATTTAATAGAAAATTACATCCGTACCAAAGTATGTTTGGCTAATTGATTTTTAATATTGAGCTGAAACATTTAAAGAAAAAAATTATTTGAAATAAAATATTTCATGTCTCTTGATCACAAATTCTTTTAATCTTTTTAAAAACCTATCCTCTGTTTTAAATTCTTTGGTATCTGCAAATAAGTAACTATGGTTAATAAAACCTACCTTACATCTACCATCAATTCCACGAATAGAACGTTCTTTATAAGGGTAAGCCTTTAGTCTTGCATGAAAATACTCACCAACAGCCAAAAAATCTACTAACGCTAAAAATGGAGGTACAAAAACAAAAGACTTATTTCTCTCTTCTTCATAAATATTAATTTTACAAATATGTAATTTAGATGAAATTTGCATTCTTGCAAATGAGCATCCCGAAAGATCAACACTTCCAAAATTAGCATCATTCCATGAATCAAATATAATTCCACCAAACAACCTCGTTCCAAAGGAATCAGATTCATTAGCAACAATGTTTTTTGGTTTCCAATTATCAGATGCTCTGTAAATTATCCATTTTTGATTTTTATATGCTTTAAGTTCATTGGCAATTAAAGTTGAAAAATTGGTTGATAGAAAAACATTTTTTTTGAATTTCACCGCAGTCTTTGTAATTAAATAAGGCATAAGCTCATGTTCTATAGTTGATTGCGAATTTTTATCATTTTTTATCATAAGAATTATTTCATCAACTAAAGTTTTAACTACTGATCGACAATGTGACTTGGGAAAAGCAATTCTATTTTCTATAAAGTATTTTACTATCCCCTCATTTAATAAAAAATGCATTTTTTTCACATCATCATTATTATTTAGTTCATTTACATGATCCTTATATTTTTTATAATTCCATGTATCCATTTTCATAATATCTTCATAAGCAAATCTTATATTCCACATTAGATCCAAAATCTCGTTATTTTCTTCATTTTTATTCTTCGAATTTTGTAAATAACATCTGAGAAAAAATAAACCATACAAAGTTGGTGCAATAAATAAAGTCCTTACTCCACTTGGCAATTGTTTTTTTATTAAAAATTCTTCATGCTTATCTAGATTTATATCATCAAAATTCTGAGACATAGGATACGCATATTTTGTTAAAACAAAAAAACAATTTTCATGTTCTTTTTCTGAAATCAACTCAACTTTATCTTTATTTTGTTTATAAAAAATGTACTCGGCAAAAACCAAGTTTTTTGAACAAACCAATAATAAAAGTGAAAATAAAATTTTTTTTGAAATACTTTTCAACACGTCATAACCTCTTTTTTTAATAAAAAAACTAACATCGTTTATATATTTAACATTAATGCAAATAGAAATTTTGTCAAAATTATATCAAAAAAGATAAATATGCTTGATGTATCAAGAATCATGCTTCAATTTTACACAAAACCACACTTTTCACCTAAAAGAATGTCCTCTTCCAAATTATTTGATATTTTTTAAAAAAAGTAATAGAAATTTACATTTAATAAAATTTTATAATCATTTAGGTATTCATTATGAATTCATTTGAAGTCAGAAAAAAGTTTTTGAATTTCTTTAAAAAAAATGGACATACAATAGTTACAAGTTCTTCATTAATTCCAGCACAAGACCCTACTCTTCTTTTTACAAACGCAGGAATGAATCAATTTAAAGATATTTTTTTAGGAAAAGAAAAACGAAAATATACACGAGCAACTAGTTCACAAAAATGTGTTCGTGCCGGAGGCAAGCACAATGATCTTAATGAAGTTGGTTTTACAAATAAACATCTAACATTTTTTGAAATGTTGGGAAATTTTTCTTTTGGTGATTACTTCAAAGAACAAGCAATTAGTTATGCATGGCAAGTATTAACAAATGAATTTAAATTTGATCCTAAAAAATTAGTCATAACTATTTATAAAAACGATGACCAAAGTCATGAAATTTGGAATAAAAAAATTAAAATTCCAAAAGAAAAAATCATACGCCTAGGAAAAAAAGATAATTTTTGGCAAATGGGTAATACCGGACCCTGCGGACCATGTACCGAAATTCACTATGATTATGGAAAAGATATTGGATGTAAACAAAAAACATGTGATCCCTCTTGTAGCTGCAATCGATTTGTTGAATTATGGAACCTTGTATTTATGCAATATAATCGACAAAAAAATGGAGAACTAATTAATTTAAAACAAACTGGCGTTGATACAGGAATGGGCCTAGAACGTATTACAATGGTTTTGCAAAAAAAAGATTCAATTTTTCATACCAATCTTTTTGAACCATTGATTAAAAAAATTGAAGAAATATCACAACTTAATTATCAAGAATCCATAGAAAAAATACAAACCGCCTTCCATGTTGTTTGCGATCACGCAAGATCAAGCTCTCTTTTAATTGCAGATGGAGCAATCCCTTCAAATGAAGGCCGCGGATATGTTTTGAGAAAAATAATTAGACGCGCCGCACTTTTTACACAAAAAATAACACCTAATCCTAAACTATTTTTATCAGTTGCAAATGAATTTATTTGTTTTATGTCTCCAATCTTTCCTGAATTAAAAACTAATCGTGATTTCATTTTAAAAACACTCGAAAATGAAATTGAAAAGTTTGCAACAAATCTTTTGCAAGGAAAAAATATTTTAGAAAAATATATCGAACAAACTTTATCAAAAAAAGAAAATATCTTATCCGGAAAACATATTTTTAAATTATATGATACCTATGGTTTCCCTACAGAAATAACACAAGTTATTGCAAAAGAAAAAAATCTTTCATTAGATATTGATGGTTTTGAAATAGAAATGAAAAAACAACAAGAACAATCTGGAAAAAAAAGTCCAAAAGAAAAAACTGGACCACAAATTCCATCTGATATTTCAACAACATTTATTGGGAATGAAAAATTAGAACTTGAAACGACAATAAACTTTATTTCAAAAGATGATTCAAAACTTTGGATATCAACTAAAGAATCTCCATTTTATGTAGAAAGCGGAGGGCAAGCTAGTGATAAAGGCTGGATTAAAATTAAAGATCAAACTTATCCAATAATATCTTTTACAAAATCAGATAAAAATACTAATCCCGCAATTGCAATACAAATAAAATGTACCGAAAATATAAAAATTGGAGATAAAATAAAATGCATTGTTGATTCTTATTCTCGAATTAATACTGAAAAAAATCACACTGCAACACACATGTTACAAGCAGCATTAGTTCAAATCTTGGGACAACATATAAAGCAAGCAGGATCATTTGTAAATAATAAACAACTTAGATTTGATTTTACACATATTAATGGATTAACAAAAAAAGAAATAGAAGAAATAGAAAATATTGTAAATATAAAAATACAAGAAGATATAAAACTAAAAATATTTTTAACAACACTAGAAAAAGCAAAAGAAGTTGGCGCAAAAGCATTTTTTGGTGAAAAATATAATCCAGAAGAGGTTAGAGTTGTACAAATACCTGGATTTTCAGTAGAACTATGTGGAGGAACACATTTAAATAGCACAGGACAAATTGGATGTTTTAAAATTGAAAGTGAAATTGCACTTTCATCAGGCATCAGAAGAATAACCGCAAAAACAGGACCCGAAGCCATAAGACTTTTTCAAAAAAGTTTTGATCTAACAAAAACTTTGGGAGACACTTTTAAAGTTAAAGCTGAAAGTATTTTTAGTTCTATACAAAAACAAACAAATGATTTAAATATTGCATTTAGCACAATAAAACGTCTTAGAAAACAATTATGGAAAAATCAAATTCCAACCTGGCAAAAACAGGTCTCTCTTACAGGTAAAGTTCCATTTATATTTTTAAATCTTGAAAATATAAAAAGTAATCAAGCAAAAGAAATTTTTGAAAATATTCAAATAAAATCACCTGGTTTTTATTTTATGATTTGCATAAATCCTGAAAAACCCAATAACATAAATTTCTTTGCACATGTAAGCTCAAAGTGGCAACCACAAATTAATTTAAAAGAGTTCTCCACATTTTTAAAAGATAAATTCGAATTTCGTGGTGGTGGCAGCAAACAAATGATTCAGGGTGGTGGAATAAAAAAAGAAGTTAATTATAAAACTGAAATAGAAAATTGGGTAAAGCAAATTTGAGCTTTACCCAAAAACAAAAATTAAACTTAAAGTTCAGATTCAAACATAAAGATCATACCATTTTTTCTTCTAAAAATTTTAAAAAATTAGAAAATTTGGAATACTCTTTATGAGAAAAGGAATCACCATTGCAATCAATATACGTTATTAAACCCTTTTTGCTTTCAAATTCTTTATAGCAAAAATCTTCATCACATCCATCTCCTACGAAGATTGAAGAACAAGGTATATATTTTTATCAAAAAAGCAAGCGATACACAAAAAATCCCCCCTCCCAAAAACCACGGTTTTAAATTTTCATTTGTCACATAGTAATATAGTAAAATTAAAGGCAGAATAAAAACAGCAGAAGTAATACCTAAAACCGCACAACCCACGTTACAAAAATTTGACCTTGATAAATGTATTTTTTTGCGTATGTTGATACTATTTTGTCTTATATAATCTTCAAGTTTTTTCTTATCGAAATCTGCATTTTTTAATAATCCATCAATTTTTTTAACCCCCTCATTCAAACAGTTGTGGCAAATTACAAACATCTTTTTTGAGTTATCTTTGACCGAACAATCAAATAAAGTTGCAGTATTTTTAATTTTATCATTGAGAACAATCTCTTTTTGGCAAGAATCACATTTTTTAAAATCAAAAACAGATATATCACTTTCTTTTTCCTTTTCCATCCCAAAAGAAAAATTAAAATTCAATGCAAATAAAACAATCACACATTAAAAAAACTTTTTCATAAAACTCCTATTTTAAAAAAAATAAATGTAAAATAAATACAAGGAATCAAGCATAAAGTAAAAATTAAAAGTGTAAAGTTCACTTTTAATGATAAAGTAATATACTTACCCTTCGTTTAAAACAACTTAAGTGAATAGTTATTTTACTAAATACTCTTAGTCATTAGATAAATTAAATTTTATAAAAATATGCAAAAGATAAATACTATAATTTTTATGCCCTTATTATTTTTACAAACAATCTGTACTAATTTGTTTGCAATGGAAAATAGAATTTGTTACGTAAAACCTATCCAATTGGAACAATCATGTTATTGTTCTTTTTCAAAAAACGAAGAACTCTATGGAGGAATGTTAGCTTTAATACCCCCAAATACAGTAATCATTCCCGATGATTTTTTTAAACTAAGAATAAAAAAAAATTCCAATCCGAATCCCCAAACACCCTATTTTATATTAGGAGGACATTTTATAAATCCTAATTCTTTTAAATTGAATAATGATAATTTTTATTTAACTCCTATCGATCAAGCATCCAACTTAATTCAAAATTCTAATAAAGAACCCGTTAAAGACATTGAACAATTTAAAATTTTAAGTTTTCAACCAGTATCTAGCGATAATAAAATTCATTGGGGAACTTGGAATATTCAAAAAACAGATGTCAATCAAAAACAAAGTATTTTTTATAAATCAAGCAGTCTGTTGATTCTAGAAAACAAAAAAATTATAAAAAACATACTCCAAGAATTCTTGGATTTATGCATATGTCATCTTATAGCGCCAATAAAAATAAAAAACTATTCTATTTTCGAAGATAATCCATGGAAAAGCTTTCTTCCAAAAGACATTTATGATAAAGAAAAAAATAAACGTAGTTTTTATTCCAAATCTTATATATATAACGCAATAATCAATAAAGCATTAGTTCGATTTAAAATAACTTTATCACATTGTATAACTAGTAATCATTATTTATTAACAAGTTTTTACCCTATTGATAATTGGAAAATAAAAGAATCCGCCAACTCACCATTTAAAATTATTTGTACAAGACTACCATCAATTAACATTTAGCCTTGTACAATACTCCTACGATACAAATTTAAATCACAAACAAATGTATTAAGAAATTATAAATTCGGTATTTTTAATATCAACATTAAATATTTTTTTATTTGGATTTTTTAAAATATCTATTGCTAAAGGATTTGCAATATGCTGCTGAATTGCCCTTTTTAACGGCCTTGCCCCAAATTCTTTAACGTAACCTAATTCAGTAAGCCTTGTAATACAATTGTCCGAAACTGTAAGTACAATATTTTTTTCTTTCATTCTTTTTTGTAGCTTTTTGATATGAATACTTACAATTTTTTGTATATCTTCTTTAGTTAAAGACTTAAAAAATATTGTTTCATCAATTCTATTTAAAAATTCTGGCCTAAAGTTTTTATGTAATAAATTTTCAATTTCGTTTATAACTTTTTGTGTAATACTCCCAGCTTTTAAAATTAAATCAGAACCAATATTGGAAGTCATAATAACAATAGAATTTTTAAAAGAAACAGTTCTTCCTTTCGCATCAGTCAAACGTCCATCATCTAAAATTTGTAAAAATATATTAAAAACATCAGGATGTGCTTTTTCTATTTCATCAAAAAGTAAAACAGAATATGGATGTTGACGAACTTGCTCTGTAAGTTGCCCACCTTCTTCATAACCAACATAACCGGGAGGAGAACCAATTAATTTTGAAACAGAATGTTTTTCCATATATTCAGACATATCTATTCTAATAATCTGATGCTCATCATTAAAAAGATAATCTGCCAAACTTTTTGCAACTTCTGTTTTTCCAACACCAGTTGGGCCTAAAAATAAAAATGAACCAATTGGTTTATTGGGATCTGAAATTCCTGCACGATGAACACGAATTGTATTTGAAATTTTTGTAATTGCTTCATCTTGCCCAATAACCCTTTTGTGCAAAATCTCTTCCATTTTTATAAGTTTTTCGCTTTCATCAGCTTTCAATTTTTCTACTGGAACTTTTATCCAACGAGACAGCACCGATGCAATATCATCTTCATCAACTTCTTCTTTTGTCATACGATGTTGTAATTTTTTTAGTTCTTCTTGTTCTTTTTTCAGTTCAACATTTAACTCTGCTAATGTTCCATATTTAATTCTAGATGCTTTTGTAAAATCTCCATCTCGTTCTGCCTGGGCATATTCAATATTTGATCTATCAATCTTTGACTTTAAAGATTGGATTCTATCTAATGGTCTTTTTTCAGATTTCCACTGATCCATCAAATGTCGATTTTCTTCTTTAATGTTTGAAAGTTCCTTTTCTATAACTTTTAATCTTTTTTTAGAATCTTCATCTTTTTCTTTTTCAAGAGCAACTTTTTCAATTTCCAACTGCCTTATTTTTCTTTCTAATTTATCCAAATCTTCTGGTTTAGAATCGATCGCCATTTTTACTTTTGCTGCAGCTTCATCAACAAGATCAATCGCTTTATCCGGCAAAAATCTATCCGAAATCATTTTTGCAGAAAGATTTGCCGCACTTACCAAAGCCTGATCTTTAATTCTAATTCCATGATGCAATTCATATCGTTCTTTTAAGCCTCGTAGAATTGAAATAGTATCCTGAATTGACGGTTCTTCGACCAAGACTTTTTGAAATCTCCGTTCAAGGGCTGCATCTTTTTCGATATACTTTTTATATTCAGATAAAGTTGTTGCACCAACACAATGCAAAGATCCTCTTGCAAGGGCAGGTTTTAACAAATTCGATGCATCCATTCCACCTTCAGATGCACCAGCTCCAACAAGCATATGCATCTCATCGATAAATAAAATTATATTAGAAGAATCTTTTTCTATCGATTTTAAAAGTGCTTTCAATCTTTCTTCAAATTCACCTCTAAATTTCGTTCCTGCAAGCAAAGAACCCAAATCTAATGATAAAATCTTTCGATTTCTCAAACTTTCTGGCACATCATGATCAATAATTCTTTGCGCAATACCTTCCACAATTGCAGTCTTACCAACACCTGGATCTCCCACAAGAACAGGGTTGTTTTTTCTACGACGCGAAAGTATCTGAATTACTCTTCTAATTTCATCATTTCTACCAATCACAACATCCAGTTTTCCATCAGATGCCATCTTTGTTAAATCATGACAATATTTTTCTAAAACCTGATGTGTATTTTCTGCATTCTGACTTTTTACATTTTCACCTTGTCTTAGATTTTTTACCCAATCTAAAACTCGAGAATAAGTAAAATTATTTTGTTTAAAAAAATCAGAAATAAAATGTGGTAAGTTTTTTGTTTTGGCTAAAGTTAATAATGAAATATCCACACTTATGTAATCATCACCAAAGGCCTTTGCTTCTTTTTCACAATCTTGTAAAAAACTATAAAAATTGTTATCCAAAGCTGGCTGAATACCTTGCACCCTAGAAAGAGTTAAAAGTTCTTTTGTAACTAAGTTTTTTAAAACATTTGTATTAATATTTAATTTTTTAAAACACGATAAAAAATAATCATTTTGTAATCCAACCATTAAAAGATGGATTATTTGCAATGTTGCACTTTGTTGCTCCGAAGCAAAAGTAAATGCCTCTTGCAACAAATTTGCAAAGGCATTTGTAAAATTTTTATTATTCATAAATTTAATTCTCCTATCAAAAAGAACTTTTAACTCTTTCTAGGGT
>JBHPBZ010000003.1:0-34574 GCA_042576165.1 Candidatus Babelota bacterium
TTCACTAATTAAATGAAGTAAAAAAATTATAAAATAAAATAAAATTTAGCTATATAATTACACATATTCAAAAAATAATTTTTCATGTTTGACAAAAAGTCTTTTATCCCTAATCCTAGGAATTTCCCTAATTCTTTTTCATTTTTTATAAGGAGCTTTTATGTCCTCTTTTTTTGCACAAAAAAATACTTACAAAATAGTGTTAGTTAATACATTATTAATAACATCGTTTTTCTTAAATTTTAATGCATTTTCTACTAATAAAGTTCACAGAACGCTAGACGAAAATGAAAATTTATTACCACAAACATTATTAGTAGAACAAACATATCTTTATGACCAACAATTGGACAAAAAAGAAAGAATAACCTTCAAAAAAGGTGACCTCGAAGCAATCTTTGGTGGTATGATAAAAGTAGAATATTATTTTTATGACGATTTAACTTTTTTAAATAAGCACATACCAGAACAGATTGGTGCTTTTAAGCAAACTATAGATTTAACCAGTAATATAATTTTTGGTAAAAAAAAATATGGTCATAAAGCTTTTGAATCATTTCTAGATTTAAGAAGTAAACAAAAATGGGGTGTTGTTGGCGCATACCGAAATACAACAGAAACAGAGGTAAAGTTAAATGATGTATCACTAGGTGAACACACACACTACAGCAGTAGACCCGTACCCTGGTTTAAAGATGCATGGATGAAAATTAGTTGGAATTCTATCTTGAGTTTAAAAACAAAAAATTTGCATAAAATTAAATTCGGATGGTTCCCATTTGCTTTCGGAAGAGGAATTGCATTAGGTTCAGCTTATGCGACAATATATGAGGGACTTGGATTATACAATTATTTTGCAGATTCATCCGCCCCAGGAATCAAACTTAAAGGTGAAATAATTAAAAGCATATTAAAATATGATCTTTATTATGCAAAATTTGAAGATAAAAGTATATCCTGTAGAGATACTTTTAACACTGTAAAAAAAAATCATGTTGGAAGAAAATATAATCCATGGAGGGGTGTTGCTAAAGATGATGAACTATGGGGTGCAAGATTAAGATGGAAAGCATACGATAATAAATATGGATGCTTAAAATTTGAACCTTATTTTTTTTATGATGAAGCTTCAGATCAAAAAGTCGAAGTTAAAAACGATGCTCACACAGAATTTGGGTCTTATGGACTAAGAACTAATTACACAAAAGGCGGTTTTGAATTTGATGCTGAATTTGCTTTCAATTACGGACACGAAGATCTTGCAAATATTGATAGAAATTCCGTTGTAATCAATTTTAATAATTTAGGTAATTTAGAAAAACAATATAGTCATATTGTGGATGAAAATGGAAACAAAATCATCATTTATGACTCTAGTCAAACTTTAGTAAATAATTCTACTGACTACCAAAATAGTTCAAAAATAGGAACCTTAGATGATTACCCACACAAAACAACCCCTGTAGACGTTTATAACAATTCAAATCGTTTTAGACCTGCATTCCGCAATAAATTAGATGGATGGATGTGCGTATCAGATATTTCTTATACTGTTAATGATTGGAATTTAACATTTGCAACAGAACTTGCTTATGCCTCTGGAGATTACGATCCTCATGCCTTAGACAGAGAATACAACAAAACCTTTAAAGGGTTTGTTGGTCTGCACGAAATTTTTCACGGCAACAAGGTACGAAGTGCAATACTTGCTGGTGAACGAGAAATAAATGTACCTTTAAGCTTAGAAGCAAATAAATATGAAAAAGATGGTTATTATGTAAGAGGTAATCCTGTTTTTAATGATAAAAAATATATTGGTTTTTCTTTAAATTGGAAACCTAAAAAATTAACTCTAAATCCAAATGTAATTTTCTTTTGGAAAACATCGGAATCATACAAATACCTTCTTGATATAGAACATCCGGACAATAGTCACTCTTCAGCAACAGAAAAAGCAAGTAAATTTATTGGAACTGAGGCTAACATAATTATGAGTTATGAAATGCTTGCCGATTTAAAAATTAGTGCAGTGTTTGCATTCTTCTTTCCTGGAACTTATTACAAAGATGTAAAAGGTGTCCCACTTAAAAATGATTACTATAGAAAAGAGATTGGCTTGAGTGACCCACCTCCACCAGGCGTTAATATAGCCAACTATAGAATAAGCGATGACACAGCATTTTTCCTTAATGTTGGTGTAAGTTATATGTTCTAAAAAAACTTTGTCATGAAATTAAAAATGCTTGCGTTAAACACAAGCATTTTTAATTTCATGACTTTTGTCTATTTTGTCTTTACGTTTGATCTTTGTTGCTTTTTGATTTAACCAAAAAGATCAAAACTAGATTTTATATAACTCTGCCAACGATTTTATATAATATTTTTGAGAAAAAATTGCGGAAGCAATTCCAAATTGATCAACTCCCAAATCAACTAGTTTTTTAATATTATTCTTACTAATCGCACCATCCATACCAATTTTAAATGAAAGATTTAATTCTTTTTTTTTATCTTTTATAGGTTTAATTTTACTCTCAACTTCAGACATATATTTTTGTCCCGAAAATCCAGGTTCAACTGACATAATTAAAATATTATCCAAATATTTTAAATAATCAAAAACAGATAATATCGTAGTTTTTGGATTAACTGCAACTCCAACTTTACAGTTTTTTTTATTTCTAACTTTTTTAATTAAATCAATTGCTAATTCTGCAAAATCAAAAAGTTCTGCATGAAAAATAAAACAATCAATTTTTCGTAAATTAAGCCTATCAATCCATATTTGCGGATTTTCTACCATCAAATGTATCTGGAGAGGTAATTTAGTAATATTTAAAATTGAATTTACAAACATTGGTCCCCAAGTAAGATTAGGCACAAAATGGTCATCCATGACATCAATATGATAACCATCACAATTAGAATTTAAATTATTAATTATTTTTTCTAAATTCAAAAGATCTGAAGAAATTAAAGATGGAAATATCTCCATTAATCTACCTTTTTTAACTTATAAAAAATTTATTAATTACCACAAAAACAATGATCAATTATTAATAAGCTGAATTAATTAATAGCTTGTCCCATATTAACTTCTGTTTCAAATCCTAATGCAGAATGTTTTAAAAATATCTCTTTCGGCTGTATTATTCCTTGCTTGAATATTAAAGCAATTGTTGATCCTCCAAACTCAAAATACCCCATTTCACTACCTTTTTTGTATTTTTTATGTGGAATAAAAGTTTCATGTATCTTTCCCACTAACATTGCACCAACAATAATACATAATACTTCCGAAAAAATATCCGTTTGTAAAACAACTAAACGTCTTTCATTTTTAATTAGAGGCTGAATTCCGGATTTATAAACTATAGGATTAACTGATTCATATTTGCCAGGGATTTTTATAGATTTCGAAGCAATGCAATCAGTTGGAAAATGAAACCTATGATAATCATATGGAGCTAATCTAAACAACATCATAGTTCCATTAAAATATTCGTAAGCCAAATTTTTATTTTGTAAAAAAAACTCCAAATTAAATGTTTCATTTTTTACAAAAAATTCAATTTTTTGTGATAAGTCTGGAATAATAAGCAATTTGCTATCAGCAGTAGCAACTAAAGTATTAGTATTTTGACAAATACTTCTTGCTTCTGGTTGTAATTTACGTATAAAAAAGTCATTAAAAGATTTAAATTGAGAAGGTTTTTTTTCAAACTCAGATATATTAATATTGTGTTTTTTTATAAATGGTAAAATTTTCCTTCTGCTAAAAAAAGAATCTTGATAAATACTATAAAACCTTGCACAAATTTTACTTGAAAAAAATCTACGCAAAATTTTTCCACAAAAACTTTTATATATAAAATTTAAAAACTTGCAACCTTCTACATTCTCCTTAACAAGCTTTCCATCTGTTGAAAAATAAAACTTGTTTTGTCCTTTAATATTTATCCAATTATTCATTTTTCTATCTCAATAATCACTGCTATTGTCATAACTCTTATAATCATTTATCAAATTTATTATCAATATCACTAATATCGCTTCCATTTTCTCTACTACACATTAAATCAATTAATTTATCACTAAGATGGTCTAAAAAATTTCCTAGTTTTTCATGCAAGTAATCTTGTATAACCTGAAATACAACACTCAAAATCTTTTGAGTTAATTTATGATATAACATCTTATTTATAAAACCAGATCTAATTTCTTGATCAGCTTGTTCTTCTATCTCTCGGTTTGCTTGTATAGCAACAATATTAGATGCCGTATTAAAAATAGTTCCAAAAATGCCCAGTACTCCCTGCTGCACGGGCTTCCCCGCAATCTTACCAGCCTGAACACAAATATTTGAAATTGCATTAAAAATATAAGCAGCTGTTTGTTTTTTTCTACTCTTATCTTTTTTTTGTATGCCATTAAAATCAAAAGACATTAAATCTTGAATATTCTGTTCTAAATTTTCTAAACATTGATAAATATATCTAGATAATACCAAGAAAAAATCTTTTATAATTTCTATAATTTCTTTCGAATCCAAAAAATCGATTGACTGAATAATAAAATTATCTTTTTTATATTCGCTATCTAAACTGATAAATTTATTCCAAAAATAAAATTTTCTATCCACATATTCTTTTTGTATATCATCAAAATTTACTTTTTCAAATACATATATAGCCAAATCTGAAAATTCCTTTATTACAGCTTTGCGTATTTTATGTTTTTCAGAACAATTATAAAAATCCATAGTTAAAGAAAAAATATTTTGCAAATCAAAAAATACTTTGCCATAACTATCTACTTCAGGAATATTCAGTTTTTCAGTTAACAAAATTTCCCTAACCCCTAAATAACTTTGATCTATTAATGATAACAAGTTTAATGCATATTTTTCCTCATAATTTAATAAAGTATCCTCATCAGCAGATAAAATTTTAGGATTAAAATCATCAATTATTTTAAATGAATTTTGTGACAATAGATTACATCCATATAAAAAAAATATTATCATTAAAAATTTTTTCTTCACAACTATCTCCTTTTAATTTTTTTCATACTTTAAAGAAAACCTAAATCAAAATTCAATAATATTTTCCTAAAAAACCTTCAATCGGGTAACCCAAGGACAAATCTAAATGATCATCATCTAAAAATTGATCGTTAACTAAAAAATAAGCAGTCTTAAATTCCAAATTAGAATCCCGAATGGTTTTTAACATACTTTCAAAAAAATTCCACTTTTTAAAAATAGACCACTCTCTGTCTAAAGGATTACAATCAAATAAAAAAAATACTTGACTATCATTAGACAAAGCAACAGATTTCAAAAAAATCTTTTTTTGTAAAAATCTAACTTCATGTAAAAATGATAGCCAATTATTAATCAAATGCTTTAAATTCTCCGAATTATTCTTTACAAAAACAATAGTTTTATTTTCAAAAATAAACTTATTATTTCTCCAAAAATAAAATTTAACCACTTTACGCTCAGAAATATTGCTATTTTTATGTTCCAAAATGGATTCTTGTTTTATTAAATTAAAGTTCCAATGAATAATCAAAAAGTTTCTATGAATTAATAAAAAAAATACCCCCATTGAAAATGAACAAATAATAAAAACCAGAAATAATCTAATTTTAATTTTTTTTTGCATCAATTAAAAACCAAGATCTTTTAGGTCAATTTTACCGCTAAGTTCACGTCTTATTGAATCTTCATCCATATGAAAAGTAGAAAACTCTATGATTTCAGTATCAACTATACCAGTAAACCTATGCCACATTCCAATTTCAATGTGTTTAACATCTCCAGTGGTCATTAATAAATTCTCCTTCTTACCTTCAAACTCAGTTTCTAATAAAATCTTACCGGATAAAATATAAAACGTTTCATCTTTAATTTCATGCTTATGCATAGAACAACGCGTACCACTTTTAAGTACTAATTTTTTGCCACAATATTTTGGATTATTAACAATCCATTCTTCATGTCCCCAAACTTTTTCAACAAAATTTACCAATTGATCAACCTTAAATCTTCTCTGTGTTTGCTTTTTTCTCGAATTATTAAAATTTTCTAGCATATAAAATATAACCTTGTTAAAACTTAAATTATAAAAACAGACATATAAAATATCATTTATAAACTATGTTATCAAACAAAGGATACTGAGATGAAAAAAGAGGTAATTTTACTTGGTGCACACGTTTCGATAGCCGGAGGATTACATAAAGCAATAGAGCGAGGGGAAAAAATTGGAGCAACTGCAATTCAAATTTTTACAAAAAGCAGTCGTTCCTGGTTTGCAAAAAAATTAACTGAAAAAGAAACTGAACTTTTCAAGATAAAATTTAAAAAATCAAAGCAAATAAAAATAGTAATTGCACACTCGTCATATTTAATTAACCTAGCAGCTAAAGATAAAGAAATAGAAAAAAAATCTATAAAATCCTTAATACTAGAACTAGAAAGATGCCATCTGTTGAAAATACCTTATTTAGTTTTACATCCTGGCTCACATGTTGGGCAAGGAGAAGAAGAAGGAATTAAAAAAATTGCCAAAAATTTGGATGCCGTTTTAACAAATTTTAAAGAAAAAACTTCAATAATCCTAGAAACCACTGCTGGGCAAGGAACAACTCTTGGATATAAATTTGAACAATTAAAGAAAATTCTCTCTCTCTGTAAAAAAAAAAATAAAATAGGAATATGTATTGATACATGTCATATTCTTGCCGCAGGGTATAATATTAAGTCAAAAAAAACATACAACCAGGTTATGGATAAGTTTGAAAAAATTTTAGGCAAAACAATTCTTAAAGTTATTCATCTTAATGATTCAAAAACAGATCTAAATTCTAGAGTCGATAGACATGCAAATATCGGTAAAGGAAAAATTCCTCTTTCTATTTTTAAATTAATTATGAATGATAAACGATTTCAACAAATTCCTAAGATTTTAGAAACACCTATACAAAATGAAAACGATTTTATTTCTGAAATCGAATTGCTAAAAAAGATGATAAAATAAACAAGAATCATTACGACTAGGGATTTGCGTAACAAATAGTATTGAGTAAAAAAATTTAAATTACCCAAATACCACAAAAAGCCAAATTAATAAGAATAAAACACCAAATAAAATTAGAGAATAAAAGTTCAAAAATCCTAGTAAAAATAATATTGCCACCGTCGATAAAAAAGTAGACATAACACCAACAAAAATTAATATTGAAGAAACTTTCCACCCTTTTCTTCTTAGATAAAGACAAAAATGATGAGGACTACCATTATAAAAAGCAATTCCATTCCAAGTTCTTATAATAACAAGAGAAAAAACCTCTAAAAGAGGTATTGCTAAAATTATAACAGGGGCATAATAAGCATCATATCTAAATTTATTCCATGGTATTAATAAAGGAATTGCAGCTAAAAAACCACCAATATACATAGAACCTGCATCTCCCAAATAAATTTTGGCTGACGGTTTATTATAAAAAAAGAAAACAAATAGTGGTGCTAAAAATGCTAATAATAAAATTGTTATAGAATAACTTTTTAAATAAAAAGCAATCAGTAAAAATGTTAAACCTGAAACGATTGCCAATAAAGAAGAAAGCCCATCCATAACATCTACAAGATTGAATGCATTTATAACCGAAAGCATCCAAAATCCTGAAATAAAGAGATTAAAAAAATCTGACAAGAATTTGGTCTTCAAAGAAAAGCCACCCTTTAAAAAACAAATAACAGCTATTATTTGCCCAAATAATTTTTGCCCTGGTTTTAATATCTTAAGATCATCGATTAACCCAACAAACAATAACAGTGTTACACCAAGTATCATCCATAAAATATTATTCTCAAATGTATAAGCAACAGAAATGGTTGCTATAAATGGAATATAAATAGCAAGACCACCAAGGTATGGGACTGCTCGTTTATGATTCTTTATTTTACCGTCAGGAACATCTAAAACATTTAATTTAAAAGCGGCTTTAATTAAAAGAGGAATAAGATACAATGATAATAAAATTGGAAATACAAAAGAAAAAATATGACGAATAACAGTAATCTTCACGACAATTTCTCCCAAAATATATTGTTAAAAAAGAATCTTTCTTCTTCTTTTGTTAAAAATTCAAAACCTATCTTTAAAACATAAATTTTTTCTAACATTTTGTTGTTATTGTTATGTAAAAACTTTTTTAATTTTACCCAATCTTTTTGAGTTGTAACAGCACCATCCAAATTTTTCTTTTTTATTTTATCAAAAATAAAATCAATATCATTTTTTTTATAATCAAAGTGATCCTTATATTGTATCGTATCACAAATATTAATATTTAATGTTTCTAGACTTTTTAAAAAAGAATCAAAAGAACCAATTCCTGCAAATACCAAAAATTTTTTAATTTTTATTTCTGCAGTATTAACAAGTTTGGAATTTGATAAAAATAACCCCTGAATTTTATGTTTACCGCAAAATATTTTTCTACTGTCAAAATCATGCAAAATATTATCTTTAATAAATTTTAAGAAACTTTCATTAACCAAGTCTGCATGGGTTAAAATGATAGTATCTGTTCTAGAATAATCTTTCTCTCTCAATCTTCCTGCAGGCAAACAATGACCATTTTCTAAAGGTCTTCTCGCATCAAGTAATAAAATTTCAAAATCCTTTTTAACTGAGAAATTTTGATATGAATCATCAAAAACAGCAAAATCAATTTTAGGTACAATGTCATTTAGTATTTGGCATGACTTGAATCTTTTTTTACCAACCACAACAAAAACCCCTAAGGATTCTGCCATCATAAAAGCTTCGTCTCCACAAAAGCTATGATCGCAAAATATATTTTTACCATCACTTACCAAAAAACTTTTACTAGTTTTAGAGCATTGACTTTGATATCCACGTAAAACAATGGCACTATTTAAATTATTTAAATGATTGACTAAAAATTGAACAAAAACAGATTTCCCAGTTCCACCAACCGAAAGGTTGCCGACTGAAACAACTTTAAAATTAAAATTAGCTTTTCTAGTTTTTTTTTTAAAAAAAATAATAACTAGAAAAGCTAATTTATATAGAACTTCTAGAAAACATAATATCAAAAAGATAAATTTTTCAAAAAAACACAAATTTTTAAAATTTAAAGCTCTATTCCAAAAACCAACAAAATAAGAAGTGATCTTATCATAAAACATTTTTTAATAAAAAAAGTTTTATTTTTGTATATAACAATTCACTATGTCGTCTTCTCTCCAGTCAGTAAAACCATCGCAAACGAAACCACATTCATAACCAGCATGAACTTGAGCAACAACCTTACCTTCTTTTTGCAAACTAGTAATGCGACCTTGCCCAACAATTTTGCCTCTGCGCATACATTCAACTTTGTTCCCCTTAGAAACAACACCTTCTTGCACACCACAACCAGCAACAATTCCTATTTTTTTAATATCAAATACTTTTTTGACTAAAAGTTGTGAAACTTTTTTCCAAACCTTTTCAACCTTTTTAGTCTTTTCTAAAATCTCTTCTAGATACTCAATCGCTCTGTAAATAATATCATAAATTTCAACTTTAACACCTCGAGTTTTAGCAAGAGAAACAGCATTTTTTTCTGTTTTAATATGTAAACCTAAAATGATCGAACCTGTTGAAGCTGCCATTTCTATATCGCTTTCAGAAATATCGCCTACTCCTATTTGAACAATACAAATTGATGAATAACCTTTTTTTAGTTTTTTCATCAATTTTAAAATTGAGCCCTCAAGAGCTTCTTTTGAGCCACGAGTATCTGTTTTTATAATTAAGTTTATTTGATTATCAATACTATCTTTTAGCGTGAATTTAGCTTGTGACCCAGATCTTGATGCAGCAGAAATGAAAGTATTTTTGGAAGACTTTGCTTTCAAGTATTCTTCTTTGGAGACAACTTGTAACCAGTCCCCAATCTCTGCAAAACCGTCAAAGCCAACAACCTTTACAGGAATGGAAGGACCTACTTCTTTTATTATTTTATTAAAACTATTTACTAATACACGAACTCTTCCCGTTCCAGAACCACATATAAAAAAATCTCCACGCTTAATCGTCCCATCAACACATATTACAGTTGCAACAGGTCCATGACCTTTCTCTAATTTTGACTCAAGAACAAAAGCCTTTGCGCGCATTTTTGGTTCAGCCTTCAAGTCCATCATTTCTGCCTGAAGAACTATCATTTCCAAAAGATCGCCTACTCCTTCTCCAGTCTTTGCTGAAATAGGAACGCAAACAACTTCTCCACCCCAATCCTCAACAATTAAATCTTGATCAGCAAGCTGACGCTTAACTGTTTGCAAAGCAGTAGAAGATGAGGCTTTATCAATTTTGTTTATAGCTACAATGATAGGAACAGAAGAATCTTTTGCGTGCTTAATAGCCTCAATAGTTTGAGGTTTAACCCCATCATCAGCAGCAACAATTAATACTGCAATATCTGTAATTTTTGCACCACGAGATCGTATAAAAGAAAAAGCCTCATGGCCCGGTGTATCTAAAAATACGATTTTCCCATGAGAACTATCAACCTCATATGCACCTAAATGCTGAGTAATACCACCTTTTTCTCTTGAAGCAGTATTCATTTTTCTAATAAAATCAAGAAGAGTTGTTTTTCCGTGATCAACATGCCCCATAACGACAACAATCGGCCAACGCTTCAACCCTTGATCTTGGCGAGTCTTTTCTACCTTAGGGCTTGAAAGTTCCTCTTTCGGATTTTTAATAGTTGCATCAATTCCAAACTGTTTTGCCAAAGCAATAATAACCTCAACAGGTAAAATATTATTCCTATTGCAAGCCATACCGCTTTTCAACAAAGCAACAATTAGATCTCCTGAACTTTTCCCCATAACATCAGCCGCCTGAAAAAGTGGCATATTTTTTTCTATAACAATTTCAGTAATATCTTTCCTAACTTCTGGTAATGTTTTCGATTTTATAAAGACTCTTTTCTGAACATCCTTCTTAAAGCCACCACTCGCAGGCTTTACCACTTTTTTTATAGCCCCAAGCTCTTTTTTTACAGGCGCAATCTTAGCAGGAATAGGTTTCTTTTTAACCACTTCACGAGCAACTTGCTTTTTTACGCCTAATTTTTTTTCTATGTATGCAATACCTTCTTCAGGAATAACAGACATATGACTAGAAAGATCTATCTTAGTCTTACTTAATAAGCCAAGAAGCTCTTTACTCGAAATTCCAAATTTTTTTGCAGCCTCATAAACCCGCATGCTTATCCTATATAATTGATGAAAAATAAAATAGCACCCACACACCATACATAAAAAAGGATACTTTTACTCTTCTGCCAAAAATACTTCTTCTTCATTCTTATCAAAACCACCTGGACTAGAAATTACATCTTGTAGTTGAATTTCAACCCCAGTCAATTTTGATGCCAATAATATATTTTGACCTTTTCTACCAATAGCAATTGAACGCTGGTCTTCCGCCAACCAAACAACTGCCTTATTATCCGAAACCAACTCAACCTTATCAACCTCTGCAGGCTTTAAGCTAATTTTAACTAAATCCTCAGTAGAATCAACCCATTCAATTAAATCAATTTTTTCTTTTCCAAGCTCTCTCAAAATAGGTTTAATTCTAGAACCACCAACCCCAACACATGTTCCAACCGGATCAATTTCCTTGCTGGTTGAAATTACAATAACTTTTGTTTTATATCCAGCAATTCTTACAATTTTTTTAATTTCAACAATTCCTTCAAAAACCTCTGGAATTTCAATTTCTAAAAGACTCTTAACAAAGTCTGCAGATACTCTATCTAAAATAAGCTGATAATCACCTTTAGCAACAGCTAACACATCTTTCAATAAAGCTCTAATAGGATGGCCAATACGAATATTCTCTAGCGGAATGCAATTTTCACTAGATAAAATCGCCATAACATCACCAACCTTAACCACAAATCCAATACGCTCTCTTTTGTGTACAATTCCACTTATAACTGTGCCTTTTTTTTCAATAAACTCTTTATAGACAGCATCTTGCTCTAAACTTCTAATTCTGCTTGCAATAAATTGCTTTGCAGCCAAAATCTCAATACGACCAACATCTTTTTGTTCAATAGGAACATTAATAGAATTGCCAATTTCAGCATTGGAATCGAAAGCCCGAGCTTTACGCAAAGATATTTCATCAAAGGGGCTTACAACATGAGAAACAATATTTTTTTCAGCATAAACTTCAACCTCTCCACTTTTTTTATTATACAAAGCACTTAAAATTGAATCAGGAAACTTCTTCATAAACGCAGAAAGTACTCCCTCACAAACAACCTCTACAACCTTTTCTTTATCAAGGCCTCGTTCTTCAACTAGCCCTTCAATAACAGCGGAAAGTTTCACTTTATATTTACCCTAATATTTATGTTTGAACAATTTAGCTAAGAATTAATCAACAGACAAACAGAACTAAAGCTTACCTTAAGTATAGTTTAAGGTCAAAACCAAAAAAGTGAAGTCTCCTTTGATTTTTTTCCTTTTTGGTTTATGTGGATTTTTTTAAAAAACTTCCACACCCATTATTAATTTATATATATATATAAATATATATAGTAATAGATGGGGCACTTTTTTGTTGATAACTCATTTTTTTCGGGTGAAAACTGCCGTCTGGTAGAGCTATTCGTGTTCCGATAAATTGTTCATAACTTGTTCATAACTTGTTCATAACTTTTTTTATTGTTCGATATTGCCGTCCCATAGCACTTTACTACAGGGCCGCCGCTGTAACCCCCCTATTTAAGGAGGTATTCAAGGAGAGACAAAAAGTTATGAACAAGTTATGAACAGGTTATGAACAAGTTATGAACAATTTATCGGAATAGAAATGTTCCTGCGGATTTGTTTTTTGATTTATTCTAATTGTGATTTATTTTGAGTTCTTTTTAAGATTTTTGAGGATTTTTTTCATATCTTCCCATACGTTTTTTTTTGCATTAGGATTTCTTAAAAGATAAGCTGGATGAAAGGTTGGAATTACTGTATAACCATTAAAATTAAAAGCCATTCCTCGTGCCTTTGTGATTTTTATGGATTTGCCTAATAAGGCTTGGGTTGCGCAAGAACCAAGGGTACATATTATTTTGGGTTTTATGATTTCAATTTCTTTAAATAGAATTAATTTTTTGCAAGTCTCGCTTTCTTGTGGAAGAGGAAGTCTGTTGTTTGGTGGGCGACATTTTACAACATTTGAAATATAAATATCTTCTCTTTTTAATTCCATTGCTTCAATAATTTTTGTTAAAAGTTTTCCAGCTCTTCCGATAAATGGTATTCCTTGTATGTCTTCGTCCTTTCCTGGACCTTCTCCTATAAGCATTAGTTGTGCATTTGTATTTCCGTGTCCGAATACAATTTGAGTTCTGCCTTGTTGTGACAGGGGACATTCTTGGCAGTTTTTGTATTTTGTATAAATTTTTTCTAATAGTTTTTTATTTTTCTCTTTGTTAACTTTTGTTTTTTCATCATCTTTATACAAAAATCCGGATGGTTGTTTTTTTAAAAAGTTTAAATAGTTTTTAATTTCTTTTATTTTTGTCATATTATTTTTAATAAGTTAAAAAATGAAATATAAATTTTTTTTATTATCTTAACTTATCTTTTCTGGTTTTTCTAATTTATCAATATTTTTGTTATTGCGTGTTAATTTTATATATTTTTTTAAAAATTCAATCCATTTGGTTTTTTGAGCAAATATTGTTTTAGGATAAGATGAATGTATTTTCTTTTTTGGATAATAGAAAGATAGCCCCGATGCTTTTGGAAGATTTGGTCCACTTGTGTTTGCAATTATAGTTTGATTAATGGTTTCTATTCCTTTTAATAAAAGATTTTGAAGACTATCTATTTTAAATTCGGTATAAATTTTACTGTCCAGTTTTTTGCTTTCTGATAATAAGCTTTGATAAAAATGCTTATGATCTACATAGTTTTTATTGTCAAAAATGGTTGTGAGTTTGTCACTAGTTCTTATTTTTTTTAGTAACTCAATAATTTTTGTATTATTAGATTGATTTAGTAAGTTAATTAAAAAGCTTGATATTTTGTTAAGGCAAGATTCAAGTTCGCTAAATTTTTCTAGATCGACAGCTGATTGGGTATGATCTGCATAAGAGGTACTGTATTGTTTCCCATATGCTTTAACTATATTTATAGCAAATTCTTTAGGCGTTAGTGTTTTATTGGTGAATGGTTTTAAGACTGTTGTATAATTCCATCCGCTTCCAGGTTCTACTTCTTCAGATCCAACCATATATTTTGCGTCTTTTTTGATTTGTGTTCCAATTTCAAACATTGCCATGTGGCAGGCATCCATACCTAAAATATCT
This sequence comes from Candidatus Babelota bacterium, assembly GCA_042576165.1. Classification (GTDB taxonomy): domain Bacteria; phylum Babelota; class Babeliae; order Babelales; family UASB340; genus JBHPBZ01. The sequence continues at coordinate 14,425 of JBHPBZ010000003.1, forward strand.
ATTTTATTTCCTCTTAAAAGATCGGATTTTATTTTATGCAATGTCTTGCGTAATTCTTGGTTTGTTATATAGGTTTCAAAAACTTCGTTGAAAGCAATTCCGCGATCCTTTTTAGATTTTCTATTCAGTTCTAATAATCCTGTTTGTGAATTTATTGAAAAAATTTGATTTGAATATTGAGAATCTTTTTTGCCCCAAATGGAAGGATCTTCTATCCCTGAGCCATGATTCCAAAGAATCAAGGCATGTTTTTTTGCTGGGTAATTTGTAACAGCCCATTCAGCAAAGTCGTACAAATTTTGCGGAGTTCCACTTATGCTTGCGGGAGAATCTTTTTCTAATTGCATTAAGTTTGCTCGTTCTTTTTCTATATAATAACGGGCAATTTCGTTTTTTCCGTAAGTATCTTGTTGTATTAATATATTTAGATTTTTATTAGAACCGACTTTCATCATTTGTATTATATTGTTGATTGAATCATTATATAAATTGTTATTTGATGTTATATAAACCATGAAATTCCAATCCTTGATGCATTTTTTTGGGGTTGATGTTGTTGGTTTTAAATCTAGTGGTTTTATTTCTAACTGATTGGCGTTAATATTAAATATTAGTTGTGTAATAGTAATTAAAACAACTCTTTTTATTGAAATCCTTTGAATAGACTTAAACATATTCCATCTCCCCTTTTGTTTTTGAATCACATTTTTTATGTTTTGAATTTTATCAATTCAAGAATAAATAAATTTTATCAGAGTTATGTTTGTTATTTCAATAAATTTGTTTCTAAAGTGATTATTTAACTAGTCCAAGTATTCCTAGAGTAAAAGCTAGATAAAAACTTAATTGAAAATCTAAGAAAAATAATTGTATTGGATTAAATAGTAAGATTATTATGCACAATAAGCATAGCATGTGTAAAAAACTTGTTTGTTGATTATAGAATTTACCCAATTCATAAAAAATAAATATATAAAATGCTCGATAAAACGATATACTTGACCAGCTCAGCAGGCTGTAAATCATGCAAATAGATATTAAGACAAGTTGTTTTAGATATAAGCTAATCGGAATAAGGCTTAAAAGTATTTTCCAAATTAAAATGAATAAAATTACATGTAACCCTGAACGAGCAAGGTAGTGTGTAATTCCCCATTGGCCAAAATTACGACGAAGTTGATTGTTTTTGCCCGCTTTTTTATTTCCAAGGAAAATATATGAAAAATAATAAAAAGTTTGGGGTAGGAGTTTTTGGCGAATGTTTAGTAGTAGTTTATTCTTCTTTTGATTTATCCATCTAAAAACATTGAACTTAGGTTTGTATTTGTTTTTGTAAAATAGTTTTTTGCAAAAGATTGAACACAAAACATTTTCTTTGATTTGATAATCAAGATAGTTTGGTTTTTTAATTAATGTTTGTTTAGGTTGTAGGTTTGGAATTTTGAAGTTTGTTAGTTTTATTTTGTCTCCAATTTCAATAGAACTTTTTGTTTGTGTGTAGTAATTAATATTAATATTTTTTATAGGAAGTTTTTTTGTTGTATAAAAAAATTGTTTTTTTTTATATGGAGTATTATACGGGATGTATTTTATGCTCTTTATTTTTTTCAGGTTTAATTTGAATATTTCGCCATCTGTATTTTGCCTTTGTTCTTTATTTAGTACGATTGCTGTTGATTTTAATCTTTTGTTTTGTAGATTTTTTAATAAACTTTGGTGATATTGCTTTTGATGTTGAATTAAGAATATTCCTGAAAAAAATATTGTTGAGCATAAAACTATTTGTAGACCATTTACTGTTGTATGATCTTTAAATAAAAATAATAAAATTCCTGCAAATATTATTGTTATTGCTAGGATTAAATTATTTAAACAAAAAAAAGTTGAACAACAAATTCCTAATAAAAGACTGAATTGAGGGAGAAATAATGGAGAAAGTTTATTTATGAACATTAATTAAAGATATTACGGCACTTTTTAAAATTTCTATTTTTGATCCATCATGTAGTGTAATAATGATAGTATTTTCTAATATATTTTCTACTGTTCCTAGTATTCCGCCTTTTGTAATTACCTTATTTCCTTTTTTTAATTCATCTCGCATAAGATTAAGAGATTGTTGTTGTTTTTGTTGAGGTCTAATCAAAAAGAAATAAAAGATTCCAATTATTAAAATAAATGGTAAAAATTGTGCAAATAATTTTAATATCATAGCTATTGTTGGATTTTGATAAATATTCATTGATTTTTCCTTTTGGTTATTTATTTAATTAAGAAATAATAATAGTATATTTTATTAAAAAACTTAAAGTAGTTATAAAAAAACTTATTTTTATTATGTTTTAAGCTTTTATTTTGGTTAGTTATTTATTAAGGAATTAAAATGAAGATAAAAAAAATTTGGGCATTGGAGATTTTAGATTCAAGGGGATTTCCTACAATTAAGTGTAATTTATTGCTTTCTAACGGCAAAAAAGTAAGTAGTTGTGTTCCATCTGGAGCATCTGTTGGCCAAGCAGAGGCATTAGAACTTAGGGATAGTGCAAAAAAAAGATATTTTGGAAAAGGTGTTTTAAGAGCCATAGAAAATATAGAAAAAAAAATATTCCCAATATTAAAAGATAAAGAACCTGATTTATTTTTAATGGATAAGGAATTAGTTGAACTTGATAAAACGAAAAATAAATCGAATTTGGGTGCAAATGCAATTTTGGCTGTAAGTATGGCTGTTGCTAGAGCTCAAGCCGCTGCTCATAATATTCAATTATATGAATTAATAAATAAATTAGGGAATTTATCAAATTATTTTATTCCTAAAGTTATGTTTAATATTTTGAATGGTGGCATGCATTCCGATAGTGGAATATGTTTCCAAGAATTTATGATAATGCCTCTAGGAAATAAAAGTTTTTCTGAAAAATTGAATCAAGTTGTGATGGTTTATCAAAAATTAAAAAAACTATTAGAGGAACATGGTTATTCTGTTGGGGTTGGAGATGAGGGTGGCTTTGCTCCAAAGCTTGCCAAAAAAAATGATTCTGGTGAAAAAAAGGCTTTAGATTTTTTAGTAAAAGCAGTAGATTGTTCGGGCTTGAAATTGGGTAAGGATATTGCATTTTGTTTAGATGTTGCGGCATCTCAATTTTATGATAAAAATAATGGCCTTTATTATTTAAAAGATCGTAAATTAACGGCTAAAGAAATGATTAATTTGTACGAAGATTTAATTTCTCAGTATCCAATTAATTCTATTGAAGATGGATTAGATGAACAAGATTGGCAAGGCTGGAAAGAGATGACCGAAAATCTTGGGTCAAGAGTTCAGTTGGTTGGGGATGATATTTTTGCAACAAATACAAAACTTATAAAAAAAGGAATTGATAATGGAATCGCAAATGCAGTATTGATAAAACCAAATCAAATAGGCACGGTGAGTGAAACTATAGAGGCAATTGGAATTTGTAAAAAAAATAAATATAAAACTGTTGTTTCGCATAGGTCTGGTGAAACTTGTGATGATTTTATTTCGGATTTAGCAGTTGGAATTTGTTCGGGGCAATTTAAGGCTGGAGCATGTGCACGGGGAGAGAGGGTTGCTAAATATAATCGATTATTAGAGATAGAATTCAATATAAATAAATAATTATTTTAAATATTTTTTAAGCAAATCCTGAATAATTTTAGGGTTTGCTTTTCCTTTAGTTTCTTTCATTACTTGTCCAACAAAAAATTTAAATAGGTTTTCTTTGCCATTAAGATATTTTTGTAATTGATCTGGATTTTTTTGAATTATTTGGATTATTATCTTTTTAAGTTCATCTATAGAATTAATTTGTTTTAAATCTTTTTCGTCGATTATTTTTCTTGGAGATTTGCCTGTTGTTGCAAGTTCTGTAAATACTTCTTGAGCGATTTTGCTATTTATAGTGCCACTGCTTATTTCTTTAATAAGTTCTGCAAAGTTTTGTGAATTTATCTTAGATTGTTGGATAGAAATTTTATTTTCATTCAAAAATGCTAATACATTTCTTAAAATCCAATTACAAGTATGTTTGGGTTCATTACAAATCTTTATTACTTTTTCAAAAAAAATTGCAATATCTATATTAGAAATAAGTATTTCGGATTCATAAGACGAAAGATTGTATTTTTGTTTAAATCTCTTGAATTTTTCTCGTGGTAGTTCGGGTAATGTTTTTTTTAGGTTATTGCGCCATTGTTCATCAATAATAATTAATGGTAAATCTGGTTCACGAAGGTAGCGATAATCTTGGCTATCTGATTTAGATCGCATAAAGACAGTTTTTTGTGTTTTTGTATTCCATTGTCTAGATTCTTGTTTTACCTCTTTATTAATTTTTAATAATTCTATTTGACGTTCTATTTCGTAATCAATTGCTTGAGTTATAAATTTAAATGAATTCATATTTTTTAATTCTACTCTTGTGCCAAGTTGTTCATTATTTTTTTTCTTAACAGAAATGTTTATATCAGCTCTAAATGACCCCTTTTCCATATCGGCGCTACTAATGTTTAAATATTGAATAATTAATTTTAAGTTGGTTAAATATGATTTTGCTTCATAAGAGCTTGAAATATCAGGATAACTTACAATTTCTAAAAGTGGAGTTCCGGCTCTGTTTAGATCAACCAAGCTTTTATTGATTTTAGAATTGTGAATATTTTTACCAGCATCTTCTTCTATGTGAATTCTTGTAAGTCTGATATTTTTTTCTTTTTCTGTGGGCAGATCGATTGTTATAAAACCTTCTTTACATATTGGTGCACTGCCTTGTGTAATTTGATAATTCTTAGGAAGATCGGGATACATATAATGCTTTCTTGCAAATTTGGAAATTTGTTTAATTTGACTATTTGTTGCAATTCCAAGTATTATTGCAAAATCTACAACCTTTTTGTTTAATGATGGTAGAGTTCCTGGATATCCTGTGCAAATTGGACATATATTTGTATTTGGGGCATCTCCAAAATTATTTGGGCAAGGACAAAAGATTTTGGATTTTGTTTTTAATTGAACATGAATTTCTATGCCTATGGTAGCATTGTATTCAGGATATTTTTCTAAAATAGATTTAATTTTTTGAGTCATAATTAAAGACTTTCTTATTTTTTAATTAAAATCCAAAACAAACTTTATTTAAGAGTAGTTTGGGAATAAAGGTGTAAAATAGATTTATTTAACTTTTTCTATTTTAAATTGCATTAGATTTAGGTTTTTATTACTTTCTAAAACTATTTTACATTTGAGTTGTTTTTCTAGTTTCAATAGAGATTGATATTCGTTTTTTACAAGATAATTAAATACTTCGCTTGAAACTATTAAGGAAATTGTACCTTTAATTGCTTTTTTTAAAACTTCATTTTTAAAGTTTCGTAAAACATCAAAACTTGTTGTTGAATCAGATTTAATAAAACCATAAGAATGGCATGTTGGACAAGTATTAGTTAGCTGTTGAACAAGGGTTTTGCCGGAGCGTTTTCTTGTCATTTGTACTAATCCAAACTCAGAAGGTTTTAAGGTTACTGATTGGAATTTATCACGTTCTTTTAGGGTTTTTTCTAAATATTTTGATAATTTTTGCCTATTATTTAAATTTGCCATATCTATAAAATCTATTACTATCAATCCACCTATATTTCTTAAGCGAAGTTGATCAACAATTTCCCCTGCAGCCTCTAAATTTGTTTTTAATATTGTTTCTTCTAGATTTTTTTTACCCGTAAATCTTCCAGTATTTACATCTATTACAGTCATAGCTTCTGTTGTTTCTATAATTAGTGTTCCGCCTGATTTGAGTAAAACTTTTTTTTCTAATGATTTGTTTAATTGTTTATCAATTTCGTATTTCTCAAATAAGCAGGGTGGAGGATTATATAATTTTATTTTATGGGAATGTTCTGGGGTATAGTTTTTTACGAATTTATGTATTAATTTTTGGTCTTGAGCATCATCTATAACCACTACTTCTACATCATCATCAAGGTGATCTCGGATTGCTCTTAGTGCTATTGGTAAATCTTCGTGTATTTTGTCTCCAAATTTTGATTTTTTAAATTTTTTTATAATTGATTTCCATACAGACATTAAAAAAGCGAGATCTTTTTTAATGTCTTTTTCACTTCTTCCTTCAGATGTTGTTCTAATTATGGCACCCATTTTAGGAGAAAGATTTTTTTGTAAAATTTCCTTAAGTCGGATTCTTTCTTTGCGATCTTCTATTTTTTTAGAGATTCCGATTTGTGGAATATTTGGCATTAAGACTAAAAATTTTCCTGGAAGAGTAAAGCATGTTGTAAGTTTCGCCCCTTTTTCATAAACGGGTTCTTTTATTACTTGAACAAGTATTTCATCTCCTGCAGAAAATATTTTTTCTATACTTATTGCGTTTTTAACTTTTCTTTCTAATTTTGTAGTATCATCAACTTGTAAAAATTCTGCTGTTTTTTCTTTGGCTAGTGCTCTATCTACTTCTGAAATATGAAGAAAGCCTGATTTTTTTTGTCCAATATCTACAAATGCTGTTTGAATGCCAGGAAGTACTTTAGAAATCTTACTTCTAAAAAAGCATCTTTCAAGATCAATTTTTGTATGAGTATCAAAGTAAATATCTTGCAATTTATTATTATCGAGTACGGCAACTCTTGTTTGCCAAGAATTTTTATTTATTAAAATTTTTTTCAATATTTACTCCATTGTTAAATTTTATGTTGTAATTATTTTTTTTACTTAATAAAATTAGGTGTGATTTTTTATGAATAAAAAATTGTAACTACATAATTATATAATAATTATAGAAAATAATATTAGCAATTATTAGTAAAATTAAATAAATTGTGTTATTGTTTGCCCTCTTGAGGCTTTCTATGGAATAGATTTTTTTTTAAGTAAGGAGTTTTATATGAAAATTAAAAAATATATTGTACTTTTTTCTTTAGCTTTGGTTTTTTTGATTCCAGCATGTTCTAAGAAAAGTAAAGAAAAAACATGCCCTATAGTTTTAAACGAAGTTGAAAGTAAGCAGCAAATATTAGCATCTTCTGAAGTTGAAAGTGATCAACAAATATTGGCAGGGTCGGGTTCTGAATATGAGATTCCAGTTGTAAAAGAAGAGGAAGAAGCCTTTTTTGACGAAGATAATATTTCAGAATTTGCATTTATAGATGATGATTTTTCTGAAAATAAAGAAGAATCCCAAGAGTTAGTATATGAGCAAAATGTGGAAGTTTCACAAGAGGTTGCATCAAATACAAGTGAAGATGTAGTTGCCTTTTCTCAAGCTTTGGATGCTGATGAAAATGTAGCTTGGAAGGAAGAAGAAGAAGTATTATTTAAATCTGTTTATTTTGATATAAATAAAAATAGTATAAAAGATGATCAAGTGGATGTTTTACAGGAAAATATCGAAAAAGCGCGAGATGCGGTTGAAAATGGTAAGAATATAATAATTCAAGGTCATGCTTGTCAATTTGGATCTCCTGCTTATAATATGCCTCTTTCTGAAAGAAGAGCTAATATTATTAAAAAGGAAATGGTAAAAAATGGGATATCTGAAGATAAAATAAAAATAATTGGTTGTGGTCAAGAAATGCCAGTAGTTTGGAGTGATAATCCAGTAAAAACTGAAAGAGTAAAAGAACTTGCTCAAAATAGAAGATCTGAAATTCTTATTGGCTAGTATATAAAAAAATTCCAGAAGTCGAGATTATGGGAGGCAATTATGCCTCCCATAATCTTTTAGTGCCATATCTTTTAGTGATAGGAAAAAGATATAAAATGAAATTTTCAAAAATTAAAGTTGGTGTTTTAATGGGGGGTAAGTCTTTAGAACGGGAAGTTTCTTTTAATTCTGGCCGAACAGTTTGTGACCATCTTGATAATCAAAAATACGATATTATTCCTGTTTTCCAAACATATAAAGGGGAACTGTATCTGTTACCATGGCATTTTTTGCATAGAGGTAAGATTTCTGATTTTTTTAAACGATTAGAGACTGAAGCTAAAAAAGTTTTGTGGGATGATCTTAAACATATTGTTAATTTTGTTTATTTGTCTATTCATGGCCGTTTTGGAGAAGATGGGACGGCACAGGGTTTTTTGGAAGTTTTAGGTATTCCATATTTGGGTGCAAAAGTTTTTGGTAGTGCTTTAGGTATGAATAAAGTAATTCAGAAAAAAATTTTAAAGACTAATGGAATTAGTGTTGCTGTAGATTTAGTAATCTATTCAAATCAAATAAAAAAAATCTCTTTAAATAGTATTTTAAAGAGATTAAATGATTTAAGTATAAAATTTCCTTGTATTGTAAAGCCATCTCATGAAGGTTCTAGTTTTGGAATTAGTATTGTAGAAAATGAAGATCAAATTCTAGATGCAATCAATAAAGCTGCTTACGTGGATCCAAGTATGGTTCAGGATGTTTTAATAGAAGAAAAAATAAAAGGCATGGAGTTTGTTTGTTTGTCTTTGCAGGGGAATATTGATATTAAAAATAAACAAGACGGTTGGGCCCCGGTTTCTGTTACTGAAGTTATTACTGAGTCGGAAAATAGTTTTTTTGATTATGAGCAAAAATATATGCCAGGCAGGGCTACAAAAATAACTCCTGCGCGATGTGACAAAATAAGTTTTAAAAAAATAATGCAAACTTGCCAAAAGGTTTCTGGGTTACTTGAATTTTCTACAATTTCGCGAATTGATGGTTTTTTAACAAAAGATGGAAAAGTTGTAATTATTGATCCAAATTCTTTAACAGGAATGGGGCCTGCAACTTTTTTATTTAATCAGGCTGCAGAAATTGGGATGAGCCATACACAACTTATAAATTATTTAATTGATATGGAGTTGCAAAAATATGGTTTGTATAAAAATTTTTTAAATAAAAAAGAAAAAAATAAAATGGATTTGAAAAATAAAATTAAGGTAGTAGTTTTATTTGGTGGAAATACAAATGAGCGTGAAATTTCTTTAGAATCTGGACGTAATGTTTTTTATAAGCTTTCTCCGTATAAATATGAAACTATTCCTATATTTGTTAATGATAAAAAAGAACTATATAGGTTGAATCAAAAACTTTTGGTTCAAAATTCAACACGTGAAATTTCTGAAATGGTAACATCTAATTTACAGATTAAATGGGCAGATTTACCACAAATTTGTGATTTTGTTTTTATTGGTTTACATGGCGGAATAGGTGAAAATGGTTCAGTGCAAGGAATGCTTGAAATGCTTGGGCTGCCATACAATGGTTCTGGAGTTTTGGCAAGTTCTTTATGTATAAATAAGTTTAAAACTTCAGAGTTTTTAAGGTCGGATGGTTTTAATGTTGCAAAATCTATTTTAATATCCAAAAATTCAGATATCAAAGAAATTATTTCAGGTTTATCTAAAGATTTTTCATTTCCACTTATTATGAAACCTTACAATGATGGTTGTAGTTTTGGTGTTAAAAAAATAAAAAATGAAGATGATTTGTTTGTTCATCTTGATCAGTATTTTAAAAAATCAAATAAAAGTGAAATTTTAATTGAAGAATTTATAGAAGGTATAGAACTTACTTGTGGTGTTATAGGTAATGATGAAATAACGGTTTTACCGCCAAGTAAAGTTGTAGTTAGTATGGATATTTTATCTATTGAGGAAAAATTTTTACCAGGAGCAGGTGAAAATATTACGCCAGCACCACTATCTAAGGAGACATTAGATTTAGTAAGGAGTGTTGTAGGTAATGTTTATAAGACTGTTGGATGTAAGGGCTATGCAAGAATTGATTGTTTTTTTCAATATGCGAAAAAAAGTCCAACCCAAAAAGATAGAGTTGTTATTTTAGAAATTAATACGCTTCCAGGACTTACCCCTGCAACGTGTATTTTTCATCAAGCTGCTGAACTTGGATTTAAGCCAATGGATTTTATAGATAAAATTGTAAATTTTGGGATGAAAGAGCATAAAAAAAATAGTTTTTTAAATGTTGGGCATGGAAAACAGGTAGAAGTAAAAATATAATTTTGTTTTTTAAATATTAGGGTATTATAGATGAAAAAAATTTATTTATTAGTTTATTTCTTTTTATTTACAGCATTACGAGCTGATATTTTTGAAATTAGTTCAATTGAAGATTTGTTAAGTTATGTTGAAAAAAAAGAAAATATTTTATTTGTTTTTGATATAGATAACACTATTTTAGAACCTGAGAATAGGGATTTTGGTAGTGATCAATGGGTGGATGGATTTTGCAAACAAGAAGTACAAAATGGGTTAACTATAAATCAGGCCTATAAAAAAATATTACCTATTTATTTTAAAATAGTAAAAGGCCTTAAATATGTTCCAATAGAAAAAGACAAAACGCTTGATATTTTAAATCATATTAAAAGTTTAAATATTGAATCGTTGGCTTTAACTGCTCGTTCGGAACCATTAATAGACTGTACTTATAGACATTTGAAGTCAAATGAAGTTTTACCAACTCTATTTGATCTTGCAGAGGATAAAGTTATATTATTTGATAAAAATACCAACTCAAGAGCTTTATATTTTAAAGGTACAATTCATTGTGCAGGCAATAGTAAAGGTGAATGCTTAAAAAAATTCATTAAGCTATTCAAGGATAAAAAGACGGAATTAAAAAATATAAAAAAAATAATTATGATTGATGATAAAGAAAAAAATTTACAAGACGTTGAAGATTCACTTAAAGATTCAAATATAGAATTTATAGGTCTTAGATATTCCTACTTAGATGAAAAGGTTAAAAGTTTTGTTTTTAAAGGTGAAAAGCACATTCCTACAAAAACGCAGGAATGTTGCTAAACTTTATTATAAATTTCCTGAGAGATATCCCAATGCAGATCTTATAAGTTGATCGAGCGGTATATTTTGGCCAGAATGTTTTTCTGTTAAATATTGCATTGTTTTGGCAATTTCAGGTTTTGAGTAATTTAGAGAAATTAAAACGTCATTGACGTTTTGCCATTGCACAAAATCTTGTTGAGTATTTGCATTAAGTTCACCAGAAGTAATAAGTTTTGAGACTTTATTTTTTAAGAACATTATTATTTGTTCGGCTTTTTTGGGGCCAATTCCATTAATACTACTTAAGGCGTCTTGATTTTGAGAGCTTATGATTTCTATAAATTTTGATGCGTTAATTTGTGAAAGAATTTTGATTGCTATTCCAGGACCAATTTTGGGACATCCAATTATTAATAAAAATACTTTTTTTTCTAATTCCTCGATAAATCCATAAAGGCTTGGTCCTTTTTCTTGGTTCCAATGAAGATATGTGTGCATTTCTATATTTTTTTCTTTTATTAAATTTTTTGTATTTGGTGTTTGTAATTCAAAACCAAGACCATTTACAAAAATTATTACACTTTTTTCTTTTATTTCTTTTATTTTTCCAGACAAACAGCTAATCATAATGTATTAATCCTAATTTTATATATTTGCAATATTTGATTTTTAAATTCCATACTACGTATACTACCAAATAAGCTAAAACTTTATTTGTAAATAATAACAGATTATTTTTTTTAAAAAAAAGGATATAAGAATGAGGATTAAATTAAAAATTATTTATTTTTTTATATTTTTATTTTTTAATTTAAATATTTTCCCTACAACGCATACCAACAAAACATTTTTAATGCCGCGTCCAATTGGTGAAAATATGGCAATTAGATATGGTAGTTGGAATAACCAGATTGAAAATGCTCGTTTTACCAAACGAGGCTCTACTTTTCAGGTTTCTCCTTTTTATCAACATTCAACCAATAAAAGTGAGCAGGGAAAATATTTTGGGTATTATGCGCAAGATGAGAAAAAATTTAGAGATTACATTGATGTTGTAAATGTTGATGAATTTGCTGATGTTGGCGATTCGACATGGGCACCTTATATTGTTCATGACATTATGTCTGGAGAGCATACTCAGAATCTAGCTGGAAAGATAAGATTTAGACCTTACCAAGAAATTTATGGAGCATACTTTGATTATTATCAGAATATGTATCAATTATTAGATGGTTTATTTTTAGAAATTTCTGTTCCTGTGGTGAACATTAAAAATAATTTAGATTTAGCAGATTTAGATACCCTTACTCCAATTACTATCAATGATGACGAGCATAACCATCCTTCCTATGGTAAAAATTTGCGAGATTATTTTAAAGGTAATGTTTATGATATGGCCAATACTTATAATTCTAATTCCCAACAAAAACCATTGAAAAATTCAAAAATTGATGGCTCAAAAAGTAGATCTGGAATGTCGGATTTAAAATTAAAATTAGGATACAGGGTTATTGACAAAAAAAGCTGGTGGTTAAGTTTTAATGGGTATTGTGATATTCCTACTGGTAATAGGCCAACTGGAGAGTTTTTATTTGAACCTGTTTGTGGTAATGGCGGACATTGGTTTGTTGGGTTTGGGCCGGATATAAGATGGAATATTTGGAATGATGAAAAAAAATATTTTAATTTTTTTTCATCATTCCAAGTTTCTTATGGGATAGAAAGTTCTGAAAAAAGAACTTTGGGTATAAAAAAAGATGATGGTACTCCTGTTCCTTTTAGCCAATATTATTTAGTTGGAGAATTAGGTGTAAGGCATTTAATGCCTTTTGCTAATGTTTCTACTTTAGATCTTAGTGTTACTCCAAAATGGATGTTCGAGGGTTTAATTAGTTTAGATTTTAGTTTTAGTAATTTTCATTTTGGGGCTGGTTATAATTTATTTTTAAAAGAAAAAGAATCTGTTTTCCTTAAAAAAAATTGGGAGGACGATATTTATGGTATTGCTGATGTTGAATATATTACAAGTGATGGAGCTGCAACATTTTTATATAACGGAGATGGTCTAATAGATGATGCAGGTATTGATGAAAACATTTTGGGGCAACATACAATTGGTATTAATAACCTTGATATTGATTCAGCAACAACGCCATCTCAAGTAACAAATAAAATATATGGAAGTTTAGGTTATATAACTGATTGGCAAAATCCATTAGGTTTTTTTGTTGGTGCTTCTTATGAATGGGCAAATTCTAATAGTACTTTCGATAATTATTCTTTTTGGAGTAATGTAAATTTTGCTTTTTGAATTTAAGAATTTTAAAAAATAATAATGGGATGTTTATGTTATTTAATAAAAAAAAATTTAGTTTTTTATTTTTAAATTTGCTGCTTTTACAATTTAATCTTTTTGGGACTGCGACAAATTTAAAAAGATTTGAGGCGGTTGTTCCTAAAACAAACACGACCGACAATTTGTTGGATAATTTACATGCTATTAATATAAATTTTTTGAAAATGAGCCCAAAACAAGCAGAAATGGATGGTTTTAGGCAAGGCTTGATAACTGTTTTTAATAAGATTAAAAATTATTTTGATAACAATAGATTAGATGCCGATCTAAATAAAGATATATTAAATTATCTTGATATATTAATTGGAAGTATTGAAAACCAAATTAAGAAGAACACTAAATTTGCTGATCCTGCTTTTATTAATGCGTTAAATGATTTTAAGAAAAAATTAGCAGAGTTTAGGTTTGGCTTGGTTCCTGCTGCTAGGACTCTTACGGCTGCTACAAAGGGGCTGCCACCGGCTGCTTTGGAGGAATTGAAAAAGCTTAAGCAAGTAAAAGAAGATTTGCGGCTGTTAAGAAATAAGTTTAAAGATAAATTAAAGTTAGAAAATCGTTTAAAACAATATGAAACGAAATTAGATAAATTTGGCCAAGATAATAAATGGTTGAAAGAGGACCTAAAAAAAGGACAGAAAGCTAAGCAAGAAGCAGAAGACAATTTGAGAGTAGCAAAAGGTAATTTTACAAAAGATATTGCTGCTAAAAAAGAAAAAGAGAAAGATCTAGAATCTAAATTAATAGATCAAGAAAAAAAGTTCAAAGAAGCTCAAGAAGTTTTAAAAGCACAAAATAAGATCGAGATAGAGAAATTAAAAGATGAAATGAAAAATAAATTTAAAACTCAACAACAAGATGATTTGACAAAGTCGTACGCTAATTTTGAGGAACAGCAGAAAACAAAAGCAGAAGAAATTCAGAAAAAAATTGAAGAATTCAACAACAAATTACAACCTTTGGAAAAAGTAAAGATTCCAAAAGAAGCAAAAGACGTAAGATTAAAAAATCTTAGCGATTTAGAAAACATTAATGAAAAAATTAATTTAATGATTCCATTACAACAGAAAGAAGCAGATTTAATAGACCAAACAGTGATACCGTTAGTTACTAAATTGGTTTATGGAACGATAACAGAGACCGAGAAGAAAAGAATAAATGAAAAAATAGATGATTTGACAAATAAAAAGACTGATTTTTTGGAAGAAAAAAATAAGTTGGCCGATTTATCAAATGATATGATGTTGCAATTAATTGTTGGAAGAGAAAAGCGCAAGAAAGAATATAAAAAACTCAAAGCAGAAATGGAGGAAAATAGAGCTCTTTTGAGCGAAGAACTAAATAAATCTGCAATTGATTTAACCAAATCTAAAGTAGAGGGTCAAAAGTTAAATTTTTATAAACAAAGAAAAGAAATCTTAGAAAAAGAAAATCAAACAATAAAAGATCAATTAACATCCCATAAGAATAAGTTAGATGAATTTGAAAAAAAATTAGTAAATTATGACGAATTACAAAAATACTATGAAGAGACTCAAAAGAATCAAGAAGAATTGGCTGAAAGAATAGTGGGTTTGAATGCAGAAATTAAAACATTAAAACAAACAAATGAAAAGTTCCTTGAGGATCGTTTTGTTATTAAAAATCAATTGCTAACAACAGGAAAAACTTTAGGTGAGAAATTAGAACAAAAAAATAAAGAGTTAGAGAAGCAGAAAATAGAGTTTAAAAAAGTTAAAGAAGATTTGAAGTTGGCCGAAGAAAAACTTAGTACATCAGAAGAGGAAGCTCAAAAAACAATCTCTGATATTAAAAAACAATTTATTAAATCAGCGGAAAAAAGCAAAAAAGAATTAGAGAAAAACAAAATAATAATACATAATGATCGACGAGAGTTAGTAGAGTTGTCAAAAAAAAATGAAGAGTTTGAGAAAGAGTTAAAGTTGAAGAAAAAAATGTATAAACAAGTATTAGAAAGATATCAAAAAGTTAGGTGAACAAGGTTTTTAAAAAGCATTAAAAATGAAAAAATTAACAATATTGTTAATAACTATTCAATTGACTTGGGGAAAGATGAAGGGAATTTTTAAAAATTTTCTTTTTCTAAAGGAGACTCGATTTATAAGTTCTATAAAATGACGACCAATTTAACTGTTAATATTTTGCCTTGTTTAGATCAGAAAAAATCTGAAAAAGACCATACTAATTATTGTGGATATTATGCTTTATATAATTCTAAACATTTACTTGAAGGAAGTACTCAAAACTTACTTATCAGAAAAAGTTTCACAGATTTTTTTAAGAATGCATTAGAAAAAGTTGGTGTTAAAACCAATTATGATAATTTGTCAGAATCTGAATTGCAAAAATTGATTAAACAATTTTCATTAAAAAATCTTTATGTAATTCCTATGAAAAGTTTTTTTGAATATGTTTCATCTGATTTTGCTTTACCGTTATCTGCCATTTTGGAGAATGGACAAGCTACAAAAAACGCATTGAAAGATTTTGCTAGTAAAAAAATAAAAATTTTAACTTTTGTTGCTGGTTTGGCATATTCTGGTGGGCATTGGGTTGCGATGCGAATATCTCGTATGTCTAAAAACGATATTACAATTGATGTTGCGGATTCTTTGCATAAAGTGAGTTGGTATACAAGGAATTTAGTTATTTCTCGTATTATACCTTTTTATTTTGCAGCTCTAGGAAAATGGGACAAGGATCTTTGGAAGGAGATTGTAAAACTAAATGGCCTAAGTAAAAAAGTTACTATTAAAGTTTAGGGTAAATAAAATAAAAATAAGGCTGCAAATTTTGCAGCCTTATTTTTATTTATTGATCTACGCAGAACTTTTGAAAAATACGTAAGTCCTAATATTACGTTTTACTGTTGTTTTTATCCCTTTATTGCAGCGCATGGTTTAAGACGAGCAACTTTTTTTGCAATTCCAGCTTGATCAACAATTTGTACTACATCATCGATATCTTTATATGCAATTGGTGCTTCTTCTGCCAAGCCAGGAATTGATCCAGAACGAATTAAAATTCCTTTGTTTTCAAGTTCTATTTTCAACGTTTTACCATGTATTTCTTTTCTTGCAGCACGACGAGACATTCTTCGTCCTGCTCCATGGCATGTTGAACCAAAAGATTGATGCATCCCTTTTTGCGTTCCTGCTAAAATGTAAGATGCTGTACCCATACTTCCTGGAATTAAAACAGGTTGTCCTATTTCTTTGTATTGTTGAGGAATTTCTGGATGATTTGGAGGAAATGCTCTGGTTGCGCCTTTTCTATGAACAATTACTTTTTGATTTTTACCATCAATTTTATGTGTTTCAATTTTAGCTATGTTATGTGCAACATCATAAAGCAAAGATAATTCTTCTTTTTGGCCAATTTCTTTTTTCCAAGCTTGCCGGATATTATGTGTTATCATTTGTCTATTGCACCAAGCAAAGTTAGCAGCCGCCGACATAGCATTAAAATAATTTGTACCTTCAGGACTGTTGAATGGAACACATGCAAGTTCTCTATCAGGTAATTCTATTCCGTATTTAGACATTACCTGCATCATTGTTTTTATGTAATCGGTTGCAACTTGATGTCCCAAACCTCTTGAACCCGTATGAATTAAAATTGTAATTTGGTTTTCATGAATTCCAAAAATTTGTGCAGCTTTTTTATCAAAAATTTTTTCTACATAATCTATTTCTACAAAATGATTTCCTGCACCCAATGTTCCAATTTGATTAAGACCTCTTTTTTTTGCATGCTCAGATACTGAATTTGGATCTGCATTGGTTAATCTTCCATTTGATTCTATATTTGTAATGTCGTGTTGAGTTGCATAACCATTTTTTAACATCCATTGAACTCCATTTTTTAGTAGATCATCTAATTCTTGTGATGAGAGTTTTAATTTGCCACCTCTTCCAACTCCAGATGGAACACAATGAAAAAATTCGCGCGATAAGCTTTCGAGTTTATTTTTGACATCATTAAAGTTAAGATTGGATTTTAATAAACGCACTCCACAATTAATATCATAACCTATTCCGCCCGGAGAAATGACTCCAGTGTTAAATTTTGTTGCAGCAACGCCACCTATGGGAAAACCATATCCTTCGTGCATGTCAGGCATTGCGTATGCATGACCAACAATTCCATTTAGGGTTGCAACATTTATGAGTTGTTGCAATGATCTATCTAGAAATATGTCTTTTAGTATTTGTTCTGATGCAAAAAAGCGAGCTGGGACTTTCATGTCAGATCTGTAGGATTTTGGTATTTCCCAAAGATTAGGTGATATTTGTTTTAGAATTTCTTTTGATATCATTTTTTCCCATTTAATTTATTGTTAATGGATTATAAATTGTTTAAATATCAAAAATTATAATTGTTGAAAAGATTCCTTTTTCATCTTTTTTAATTTCTGCTTCATGGTAAGTTACAGCTTTTATATCTTCATCAAATATTTCAACTTTTTTACCAAAAATGGTTGCACTTACAAAATTATTGTTAATTTTTGAAAATTTAACTTTACAGTAAACAGATTTATCAATTTGACTATGTGTTAAAATTTCAGATAAAAAATCAATTAATAAAGATGTTGAGTCAATTGATGAAATCTCTATTTTTTCTTTTAATAATTCGTTGTCTTCTTCTTTAAATGGACAAGCTCCGCTTTTGATTAGGTTGCCCATACCTTGCATTGCTACTGTAAAAAGATCTTCTAGACAATCTCCTTTTATTTTTAATCTTATATCTGCGATATGAGGAAGAAATTCATATGATTTCACGTTAACCTCTGTTAGTTATGTTATTTATAATGGAATAACTATTTTATCCATTCTATTTATTTTAGTTTTCGTCGGTTTTTTTAGGAAAACTTCTCTGTTTTAGTTTTCTTTTCTTAATTTCTTTTTTTACAGCTTCTTCAACCCTAAAATATGGATCACATTTTATATTTACAGATTTAGGTTGTTTAAATCCATAAGTATACTTATCAATAGGTCTGAATACACCTTTTCTGGCGTCTGAAAGTTTTTGGCGAATACTTTGTTTTGATGGTTTAAAAAACCAGCGTTGTATTGGATCTTTTTCTTTTGAGTATGTATCGACATTTAGTATTTGATATTTTGCATAATCTAGTTTTAGTTGAGTATATTCGTCTGGAACGCCCTCAAATTGAGGTTTTATTATGCTTGGACGAATAAAGATATATAGATTCGATCGTTCCTTGATTTTACTTTTACTTCTAAATAAATTTCCTATTATTGGGATGTCGCCAAGTATTGGAACTTTGTATTGATTTTCATTTAGTATGCTTTTTGTTAATCCACCCAAAACCAAAACTTCTCCGGATCCCATTTTTATTCTAGTGTTTAATTTTCTCTCATCCGTATTAGGATTATCCCCGGTAACTTCTTGGAAGGACTCTAATATTAATTCTATCTTAAGATCAACTATGCCTTCTAGATTTACATGTGGAGTTAGAATTATGTTGGTTTTTGCTTCCCGGTGTACTTTGTTTTGTACTGATTCTGTACCGGTTCTATTATCAGCTAGTTTATCATTGGTAAGACGTGTTTCTTTTGATAGTAGTGAACATGGTTGGTAGTTATTTGTTACCAAGAATGGCTGTGTAATAATACTAAAATTATTTTTTCTTAATACTGCTTGAACTATTCCCCAAAGATTATTTTTTGATGCTGGTACGCTGCGACCAAAAGAAAGATTTGTTCTGATAATTTTACCATCTGCATCATTTGTTACTACTTTTAAACTATCATTAAGTGTTGTAGGAATTTGTTGTGTTAAAAAATATGCATCCATTCCAATACCCAAAGCATTTGGTCTTTTTTGTTTAAATTGTGACCATAATTCATCATTTGTTTTTATTGATACATCAACAACAATAATTTCAAAAGCAACTTGAGGCTGTGGTTTATCTAGTTTATCAATAAAAATCTCAAGCCTTTTCCAGTCATCTTGATTACAGGCAATTATTAATCTGTTGCCACCTCCTTTATTGTCTTCTTGACTAGAGTCTGTGGCAATAATTACGTCTTCAAAAAATTTGTATTCACCAACTCTAGATTTTTTAGAAGCTCCTCCTGGAGGCTTTATTATATTTGTCAGAAGAGGTGCAAGTTTTTCAGCTTTTGCATATTTAATTTCTTTTATATGGAGACGAGATTTTGCTGCAGTAATTGGTACATCAATATATTTATATATAAAATTAATTATGCGTTCCAGATTTTTTTCTGTACCCAAAAGGATAAGTGAATTATTTCTTGATTCGGGTATAATTCTTGTGTCAGTTGAAAAGTAATTAGATGGTTTTTTGCTTTTATGTCTTATGAAGCGTATGTTCCTTCTTTGAGGAGTTGGTTGAATTATTGGACCAAGTAAATTTGCAACATCTTGTGCATCTGAATGTTTTAAAGTAATTACTTTTATAGCTTCACGTAATCCGCCTTGATCTAATTCCTTTATAATTTTCATGGCGGATTTTATGTTTAAGCATTTTTCTGTGATTATACATACATCAAGATCATTATTAATTTCTACTGGACCTTCAAGCATATTTTTAAGTATACCTTGTACAGTTAAAGCTTTTATATTTCTTAGAAAATAAATATACCTTATCTCTTTATCATTATCTGGTAGATCTTCTGGTTCAGTTCCTGTTCCTGAAGAAAAAACAGGGAGAGGTTCTTTGGAATTTTGAGCTTTAGGTACAATTCTATAAAGATTATCAACATTTATAATTGTATAATTATTCATTTCTAATAGGGTTAACAATACATCCCAAGCTCTTGATAAAGTTAAAGCTTCGCGAGTTGTTAATGTTACATTGATGGTATCAAGTTCTTTGCGTGGAATTACGTTTATTTTTTTTTGTGCTGCGAGATAATTTACAACACTTGAAAGTTTTGCGTTTTCAAAATTTAAATATATATCGGATTCTTCTTTACC
>JBHPBZ010000004.1:0-32234 GCA_042576165.1 Candidatus Babelota bacterium
TTTTTATTGTCATGGAATACGCAATCCATTTTATATTACAAAAGATTCTACAAAAAATAATAAAAAAAATATTTTAAGTACAATTAGGCTTGTTGGTGTTGTTAAGATGGAAAATAATTTTGCTGCAATTTTGCAAAAAAAATTAGATAAAAAAGTTGTTAGTTTAAATGAAAGTGTGTGGGGGTACAAAGTTTGTAGTATTAGCTTAAACAAGGTTTTGTTAGAAAGAGGTAATAAAAAAATAAAATTATTAATAAGTTAGGCAATGTGCAATGAAATTTATTTATGGCTCCAAGTTCTTTGAGCAAAGCCCTATTTTGGGTGCATTTTTGATTTGTTTTTGTTTGAATTTGAATGCAAATGAACTTTTTATTCCTAAGATGCAAGATAAGTTTGATTATATGCCACCATACCAATCCAATTTAATTCAAGAAGCAAGCGAAAAAAAAGAGCACGAAGAATTAAAAAATATTGGCAAAACCGTTAGCCAAATTGTAAAAAGTAGCGATAAGGAGTTGGAAAAAAAAGCAGAAGAGTTTGTACAAGATAAGAATAAATTAAATACTTTTTTATCTACTTTAGTAATGGATAATAAAGTTAATGAAAAATATAATAATCAAAAAGTTTTTTTAGTTTCTACTGAAATGAAAGATATTTTAAATAAAAATTATCAAGATTTAAAACTTTTAAAAAAAACTATTTCATTGAAATTAAAAGATATTCATATTCGTGAAGCTATTGAGCTTATAGCAAAAGCAGCAGGGTATGATTTTATCATAGATTCAAATGTAACAGGAAAGATAAATAATTTGTTTTTAAAAGATATTTCAATTGCTTCTGCTCTAAAAATAATTTTATCTTCCAATAGACCGCAACTCGCTCTCATTAAAGATTTAGATATTTATAGGATTTTAAAATTAAATGATGCTGTTAGTTTTTTAAAACAAGAAGCCACTGAATTAAAACAAAAAAAAATTGTTTCAGATTTTTTAACCATTAGTAATGCAAAAATTACTGAAAGTTTTAAATTACGTGTAGAAAAAATGTGGCAAGGAATAACCGTAAATAAGGCTGAAAAAGATGGCTATTATTTAGTTTTTGATGATGGAAGTAGAAAAGTATTCTTTAGGGGGCAAATTGATCATGTTGAATTATTTAAAAAATTTTTAAATGAAATAAATCAAAAAATTTGTCAAGTTCAAGTTAATACAAGAGTAATAATCACAAGTAAGGATTTTGAACAAAGTTTGGGTTTGCAATTGTCAGGTGTTTATAATAGAAGTGCAAGCGTTAGTCGGGCCGGATGGAGTTATATTGGTTTTGGACCAGTTGAAACAGGTGGGAAGGGAGATATCCCGGCTAAAAATTTAATGGATTGGTCGCTAAACCTGTTGCCTTCAAGTGCTAGCCAGTTTTTAAATTTGCCAATTATTTTTGGTGGACGAAATTTAGATAATAAAAGATTAAATTTAGTTTTAAATGCTTCGGAGCATAGACACGAAATTAAAACAATTTTAAAACCTTCTTTGCTGGTTAACAGTGGTGAACAGGCTGAAATTTTGGTTGGAGAGCAAGTTCCAATCGAGACAAGTGTACAAGAAAGAATAGAAGGTTCTTTACGTGATATAAATACAATCAACTATAAAGAATTGGGAATGAAATTAAAAGTTAAACCTGTTGTTTCTCATGATCAAAAAAAAGTTTTTTTAGATGTTTATGTTGAAAATTCTTACATTAAGGATGGAGTATCATCAACTTCTTTTAATGCAAAAAAATCTATTATTGTTACAACAAAATCGAGAAGTAGAGTTCTATTAAAAAGTGGCCAAACAACTATGATTGGTGGTTTAATTTCTCAAAGCAAAAGAAAGTCAAAACAGGGTATTCCTTTTTTACAAGATATTCCATTTCTAGGATATATTTTTAGGGGACGTAAAAAAGTAAATACTGATGATCAATTAATGATTTTTATTTCACCAACTGTTATTTAGTTATGTATATAAATTTTGAATGTGTTATTTAACGCGAATTCGAATTACATAGCTATTTTATCTATTCTGGTCAACCTTCTTCATCTCTAAAGAAATTTTCTTAACCTTAGCTAGTAATATTTCATAATACAAAAGAGTTATATCTTTTTCTTGAAGATGTTTTTTTCATTTATCACCATATTTTGCATGTTCAGGTTTAAATGAAACATAACTGCTAAATACTTTTACTTCTCCAGCTACAAATCTATATTGAAGATATTTAACAACTGCATATGGAGCTACAACAGAAATATCTGCAGACAATAAATCAATAATAGCTTTGGTTTGCACATAATTCCTAAATTCTTCTGTTTCTATTTGATATTTTATAGGTTATAAATTTAAATACATTGTAAAACAAACAGAATAATTAAAATCCGTCTCATTATAAGAATACATATCGGGGAATCAATCCTTAAATGGTTTAACCCAAAAATTATTTGGAATATAGTTCCATATTGCATATTTGCAATCTCCATTTTTTTTATTGTTATTCATGGTTATCCATATTTTTGAGGATAATATGGATAACCATGAATAAATTCTTTTTCATCCATGTGAACCTTAATATCTAAATTACCCTTGGTGTATGTTTTCACTGATTTATCAAGCTTTTTCGTCATTTTATCTTTCATCCAAGCCTCTTGTGTTAATTCAGATTTTTAAATTCAGGTTCTCCATAAGAAATTATATCTATTATACTATCTCTATCCATAAGAACATAATGTTGAAGTCCCATATCTTCAGTAATGCCATAAGAAGATTTATTTAACCATTTTATATAATTAGAATTTTCTAATTTAAAAAAATTATAATTTGCATAAAAGTCTTTCCCATAACTTTTACTTAATTCACTCCACAAATCTATTTTGCTATGTTCATCACAATATTGATAAGACTCAACTGTTTCAAAATAAATTAATATTAATTTTTCATTTTTTTCTCCATTCCACATTGTAATTTTCAATCCATCATAATCATCGAGTAATGTCTTGATATAATAAGCATTATCCTTTACCCCTGGAATTGTTAAACGTATCCATTTTTCTTTCATTTTTATATTTATCCCTTATATCTAATTTTAATGTATTTAATTTTACCGCTACTTGTTTTTTCTTGAATTTCCAAAGTTGGACGACTATCTTTACTTTCTTCGCGACTTATCACAGTATTTCCATTTTTTGTTTTACCAATTTTAAAACCTTTTTTAGGTTCTTTAACCACAGAAGAATTCAATTTATCAAAATCTTCTTGTCTTTCTTTTTCTCCTCCTGGTTTGCTAAAGATTTTAGCGCGGCCTTTTGTCGGAGGTTCTTTTATAGCTCCTTTTAAAAGATTATCTACAGGATTTACATTTTCATTGTTTTCATCTTGTGATTTATCATTGTCATTATCAATAACAGGAGGTTGTTTTTCTTGTTGTGCTGAAACATCATTATTTAGATTTATATTATTAACAGAATTATTTGTTTGAATAAACTGCTCATATTTCTTTATATTGATTTTACTAGCCTTTATATAACATTCTCTAAGTTTTCTATTTTCTTCAATTCTGCGATCTACTTCTTCATCAGAAATTCCTGGAAAGTCTTCAAATAAATGTAATCTTTCCAGATCTTCTAGAGTTGCTTTATTACTGCTAACTTTATCTTGAAGAGCTTCAATATACTGTTGTCTAATATCTGCTTTTCTTTTTATATCTAAAGTATGTTTATGATGGTTATTATTAAGTGCACTTTTTACGCCAAGTAGGGCAAGTATTGATCCTGCAGCTACTCCTAATAATTCAGGCCCTTTTTCAATTATTTGTTCAATAACAGGGTAAGGTATAGCATAATTATGTACAAAAATTAGATTGCCATTTGAATCACAAATGAAGAATATATGTGGTTCTTCTAATAATAATTTATAAGAATCTATTTCTTCATCTAAATTTTCAATAATGATTTTTTCTATAGAAATATTATTAAAGTTAACATCTAAAAGTTTATCATTTGGTGTGATATGTTTTGCATCAACCCAACTATTATTTTTTGAGTTATAAAATCTTTTATTTTCACCTACACAAAGTTGGCCAATATTTGTTTCTATTAAAACCAATTTGTTTAGTTTTTCTTTTTTAATTTCTTTTATTGGGATTTTAATAAATTTAATACGGAGTTTGCCATTTTCCAATATTGTAGCTTTACAGCTTAAAACTTCACCACCAACTTTTAGATTTTCGATAAATGCATAATCGTTTATTGATGTTCCTGTTTTTATAGGAGTTCCGGTAATTATATTTGGAAAAACTTTTTGTAGGCATAAGAGAGTTATAAACAGAGTGAAAAATAAAAACTTAAAATGTTTTGTTTTCATTAGATTGTGTTTCCTTTTTTCTTTTTTTGCTTATTGTTATTTGGAAGTTTATTGGCAGCAAAATAATAAACTTCATTATAGTTGTCAAACTCTAAAATGTGTGTATATAAAAATATTTTATAAAAATTACAAACCGCTAACGTGTTTGAAAAATATTCGTTGTTTTAGATTTTTTATGATGAATCAAATGAAGGTCCCAACATTGGTTATGAAAAATCAAGGTATTATTTTTTCAAAGAACTTATTGACTGGTATAAATACTATTTTAAAAGCAAAAACATTGGTACCCAAACTGATAAAAAAATATTTAAAAAAGGCATCCAATCAAATAAAGTAGCTATTTTTTAATAATGTGAGAGTGAATTTTGTTTAAAAGTTTCAAGTTTTTTATTGTTACTATTTTTACAATAATGTTTTTCTTAAGTTGTTTATGTAACAACTATAATACAATCACTTTTTACGCTCAACAAAAGCCTCGTGATATATTCAAAAAAGAGGTAGTACTAAGAATAAAAATGAAGCGTATAAACTTAGAAAATCTTTACGCAATACACCATGATTTAACGGAGAAACTAGGTTTGCAGATTTTATAGGCCAAGAAGAAAATAGAATAAGAAGAGAAATAACACAACGATCCAATGATAAAGCCAGATTGGATAAAATAAAACAAGAAGCCGAATATCGAACTCTTTTCTTAAACGATAAAATTATAAAAAATATAACTGAAGAATCTTTTGTATTTGATACTGCAATTATATCTGATGACAAAGATTTTGTAAGGCGTCAATATAATAGATCAAGTGCATTACAAAAAACTTTGGCCCAAAATTATAAACAGTTTGATTATTCCAATCAAGTTAAAAACTATAAGTTTACAGATTCAAATGCAGGATTTTTTGATTATTGTTATGGAATAATGCTGGATAAACAATTGCACAAAGAACTTTGTTAAATCAGAACAGCTGCCATTAAAATACAATCACAATATATTGAAAATCCGCAAATTCAAAATATTTCTGAAACAATTTTACATTTTACTGCATTAGCAAAAGTACAATCATCGCCAGATGTTGCATTCCATCTCTCAGATTTTTCTCATTATCTTTTAAAAGCAGAAGAAATATTAGTTGATGGAATAAAAATTGGTTTAACAAACATACAAAATCAAATTCTCCACCCAATGAAATTTTGTGTGATTAGATTTCATTTGAAGGTCCAATAGGAGTAATGCAGAAAATATCAAATTTATCTTACTCACAGAACTTTCGGAAAATGCGTAAGTCCAGAATATAGTAAATATGCATTTTATATAGCTTTCAAACTCATCTATTTAATTGTTTTGGATTATAAAAGAAGTAGGTGAAAAATAAGTTTTCTTTTAAAGTCATAAAAAAATTGTTATAAACACTATAAGTTCTAACATTTTAAAGTTTACTTTTTTGGGTGGGATCTGAATATGCATGCAAAAATATTTTCTGCAACAACTCTTGGTATAAATGCACACTTGGTGGAGGTCGAAGTTGATTTGTCTTTCGGTTTAATTAATTTTTATATTGTTGGACTTCCGGATAAAGCAATAAAAGAAAGTAAAGAAAGAATTCGTGCTGCTTTAAAAAATAGTGGCTTGCGTACGCCAGAAAGACTAATTACAGTAAATTTGGCACCTGCAAATCTAAAAAAACAAAATGTTCTTTTTGATGTTCCTATTGCAATTGCAATACTGCAAGCTTCTAAGCTTGTTGATATGCAACCTGATTTTCTTGATAAGACTTTATTTTTGGGGGAACTTTCTTTAGATGGGTCAATAAGACCTATTCGTGGAGTTTTGTCTATTGCACACTTTGCAATTAAAATGGGTAAAAAAAGATTAATTATTCCTGTTGCAAATACTAAAGAGGCAAGCTTAATTAAAGGCATAGAAATTATTGGTGTAAAAAATTTGGTTGAATTAGTTTCGTATTTAAGAAATGAAATAAATATTGAACCTCAAGAATCTACCTTTGATAATTTTAGTGATGTTATAAAAAATCATCCATTAGATTTTAACCAGGTAAAAGGCCAATGGCAAGCAAAGAGAGCTTTGCAAATTGCCGCAGCAGGGCAGCATAATGTTTTATTTGTAGGTCCTCCTGGCTCAGGTAAAACTATGCTTGCCAAAAGGCTTGCAACAATTTTGCCGCCAATGAGTTTTGATGAAGTTATTCAGGCTACAAAAATTTATTCAATTTCAGGATTATTGGATAATCAATCATTGATTTTACATCGCCCTTTTAGATCTCCTCATCATACAATTTCACAAGCTGGTTTGGTTGGGGGTGGTTCAAATCCAAGACCAGGAGAAATTAGTTTGGCACATAGGGGTGTTTTATTTTTAGATGAATTAACAGAATTTAAAAGATCAACTTTAGAAGTTTTACGTCAGCCTTTAGAAAATAAAAAAGTTTTGATTTCTCGTGCAAATTCTGCCATAGAATATCCGGCATCATTTTTGCTTGTTGTGGCACTAAATCCTTGCCCTTGTGGATATTATGGTGATAGCAAAAAAGAATGCACTTGCAATCAAAATCAGATTACAAAATATTTTAATAAACTTTCAGGACCGCTTTTAGATAGAATTGATTTACACGTAAATGTTTCATCAATAAATTATGATGAAATAAAAAATGATAAATTAAAAAGCAAGAGTTCAAAGGATATGTATGCGGATGTTTTAAAAGCAGTTAAGATACAAGAAGGACGCTTGTTGAATATTAAAAATGCTTATTTAACTTCGGATCAAATTGAAAAATATTGTGTATTATCTGATGATGCAGAAAATCTTTTAAAATTAGCATTTGAAAAACTAAATTTAAGTATGCGTGGATATCATAAGGTTTTAAAAATTTCTAGAACGATTGCAGATCTTGATGGTAGTCAAAATATTGAAAAAAAACATATTCGCGAAGCTGTTATGTATCGTTCTTTGGATAAAAAAGATTAGATTTTTTATGAGATTTAATAAATGATTTTAGGAATTGGAACAGATATTGCAAAAGTAGCAAGATTTAAATCTTGGCAAAATTATTCACAAGAACAATTATTAAAAGTTTTTTCTAAACAAGAATTAAAAAATTGTAAAAAAAACAGTGAATATAATTTAGAATATTTAGCATCACGTTTTTCGGCAAAAGAAGCTTTTTTTAAGGCTTTGAGCCAAGCTTTGGTTAAAATTTATTTAACTAAAAAAACTTTTACATTTATTTTTACATGCCAAAATATAGAAATTATAAAAACAACTTGGGATGTTCCTATTTTAAAAATTAATTGGCAAGCATTTGAACAAATTGTTGATCAAAAATTATCAGATTTTAAAGTAGATCTTTCTATTTCGCATGAAAAAGAATATGCTGTTTCTTTTGTTGTAATTTCTAATTAATTCAATATTTTAAATGTTATTTTTATGAGAATACGAACACATGCAAATCCGCTTTCAAATAGAAAAAGATTTGATAAAATTCATCCAAAAGAGATTTTTAAAGATTTTGATAATAAATTAGATTTAGAAATTGGTTTTGGCCAAAGTTCATTTATTTTGCAATATGCACAGGATAATTTAGATAGATCTATTGTTGGTATTGAAGTGCGTAAAAAAGCCGTAGAAATCATGCAAAAAAAGGTTGATGTTCAAAAATTAGAAAATATTTTTTTAGTCCATGGTAATGGAATGGTTTGCTTGCAAGATATGTTTGGTGATCATTCAATTGATAAAATATTTATTTTCCATCCAGATCCATGGATAAAAAGTAGGCATCATAAACGCAGATTAATAAATTTTGAATTTCTACAAATATTACAAGGCAAATTAAAAAACGGTGCTAATGTTTATGTTTCAACTGATGTTGATTTTTTATGGGAAGACATTTGTAAAAACTTTGAAGCAAGCAATTCTTTTATCAAGGTTAAAGATGATGATTTTTGGCAGAATTATTATTCTGGACGTTGGGATGAAATTGTAAAAGCTAAAAATAGACAAACTTTTTTTGCAACATTTTGTTTAAATAAATATTAAAATTAAAAACGCATAAATTCTGTACATCTTTACGCAATAACGTCTAGGCACTAATTATTTAGACTGGTGCATAAGTGTTAGGCTGTCGCCAAAATACATTTATAAACTATAATGAGTTTTTGTATAAGCTATAAGAAGTAAATTTTTAATTTACTCATAAGTTTCTTGAAAAGATATATAAAATAAGATCATTCTTTATGTTTACTCAGTAATTTTAAATTTTGGAGTAGATATGAAGAAGAAAAAAATTGGACATATTTTGTCTGGTTCATTAAGTGAAGGTCTTATTGCTCGGCTTGATTCATTAACCACTCTGGAAAATATAAAGACAGGCAAATTTGTTTCTGTTATTGGAGATTTGTATACTTTCTTTTCGTTGATAACGGATTTGGAACTTGAGGTTACAAATCCTGATATTCTGCTGTTTCCTCCCGAAGAAGATGAAAAACTTTTATCAGATATTTTAAAACAACGAGATATTTATGCAAAGATTTCTTTGCGACCAATGCTAATGATTGATAAAAATGAAAATAAAATGCCTGTCAAAACTATTCCTGCTCACTTTACAAAAGTTTATGACGCAACTGCTCAGGATGTAGCATTAATTTTTGGAGATGAAAAATTGGGTGAAAAATATTTTAACATAGGTGTGCCTCTTGATATGAAAACACCTGTTTGTATAAATTTAGATTATTTTACTGAAAGAAGTAATGGAATTTTTGGAAAAAGTGGAACTGGAAAAACTTTTATTACGCGATTGATTTTAGCTGGCTTGGTAAAAACACAAAAAGCGGTCAATTTAATTTTTGATATGCATAGTGAATATGGTTTTCAGGCAAGAAAGGAGGGTACGGGGCAGTCTTTTGTTAAAGGGCTTAAAACTTTATTTCCATCCCAGGTTTCTATTTTTTCTTTAGATCCTAAAGCAACACGTAAAAGGGGGTGTGCCCCTGATGTTGAGGTTATTATTGGTTATGATGATATAAGAGTTGAAGACATTTTATCTCTTCAGGATGAACTTAATTTACATCCAACAGCGCTAGAAGCTGCTTATTTGATTGTAAGTAAATTTAGAAAAAATTGGTTGAAAGTTTTATTAGAACAGGAAGGGAATTTAAAAGAATTTTCACAAGAAATTGGTGCACATGCAGAATCAGTAGGTGCTCTTTACAGAAAATTAAAGAGATTGGAACGTTTTTCTTTTTTAAAAAAAACAACACAAGGCAAATCGTTTATTGATACATTAGTTTTGTATTTAGATAAAGGAATTAATGTTGTTTTAGAATTTGGTAATAATACCTCTTTGCTTTGTTATTTGCTTGTTGCAAATATAATTACTAGAAGGCTTCATGATGTTTATATTGCAAAAACAGAAAAGTTTTTAGCAACACAAAAAAAAGAAGATGAGCCAAAAAAATTAATGATTACAATTGAAGAGGCTCATAAGTTTTTAAATCCACAAGCCGCGAGACAAACTATTTTTGGAATTATTGCGCGTGAAATGCGTAAATATTACGTTTCTCTTTTGGTTGTTGACCAAAGGCCTTCTGGAATAGATTCGGAAGTTTTATCCCAGATAGGTACAAAAATTGTTGCACTTTTAAACGATGAAAAAGATATTCAGGCTGTTTTGACTGGAGTTGGTAATGCCTCTGGTCTACGCTCAATTTTATCAACACTAGATACAAAAAAACAGGCTCTTGTTATGGGACATGCTGTTGCAATGCCTGTTGTTATAAAAACTAGAGAGTATGATGATAAATTTTATCAGGAAGTTGGTGGTTTTATTAAAAATGAAGATATTAAAAAAGTTATAGATCAGATTTTTTGAAAATTAGTTTTTATGAAGATGCTGAAAATTACAGCATCTTCATTTTTTATTTTATTACTTTTATTTTGATTTAAAATTTTTATCAATATTTTTTTAAAAAATCATTTAATAATGATTTATGTTCTTTGGGTAAATCACTGTTTATACACATTTCCAATAATGTAAAACCATTTTTATTTTTTATGTTTAAAACATTGTTAAAATTGTATTTTACTAAATATTGGATTAGTTCTTTTTTTTGTTTTATATCTAATTTATTACTTAAAACAATTTTTTCTAAAACAATATGTTTTTCTTTTTTATCGTATAATTCTTTACTATCCAAAGTTATTAAAAGATGAATTTTATGTTCAAATGAAAAGTCATGGTGTAATAATATTTTTGTAAATAATGTATTTCCATATTGGTTTTTGTAATTAACATTAGCATTAATTGATTTAAAGAATTTTATCCACTCTATTTTACCTATTTCTGTTATTTCTTTATTCATACAAATGTATATTAGAGGTGTAATTCCATATTTGTTTTCATAATTTAAATTAATTTTTTTAAAGTGACATAAAATATCAATGATATATTTTTTGTGACTAAATAATAAATTATTTTTTTGAATTATTTTAATTAAAAAAGTTTCTCCATATTGGTTTTCATAATTAAGATTTATTGGATAATTTGTTAAGTTTTGTAAAATATATAGTTTATTTTGTATATCAATGTTTGAATTTAAACAGACTTCAGTGAATACATTATTGCCTCGTTTATTTTCATAACTTATTTCGGCTCCATTTTTAATTAAATAATCAATTAATGGATACCTTTGTTCAGGTTGTAGTATTTTTGTTGTACATGTTTTTGTTAGTACTGTTTCTCCATTTCTATTTTCATAATTCAATATTTCAAATTTGTTTATAAATATGTTGAGAATTTCTCTTAGGGTGTTTACATTTTGTACTAATCGTATGACTTGCATCAAAAAAGTTAATCCATATTTATTTTCATGATTTATATTTGCTCCATTTCTTTTTAAGAAATTAAAGGCTTTTTTTGTGTCTTCTATAGTAGATCGAGGATTAAGAATTGCCATTAATGGAGTAAGGCTTAAATGATTTTCGTAATTTACATTTATTTTGTTTGTTAATAATAAAAATTCTAAGATTTCTTTTTTTGCATTCCAGTCTGAATTAGGATTCAGAATTATTTGTATGAATATTTGATTTATAATTTCATTGTCAGTTTCATTATTTACTAATTGTTTAATTAATTTTTTGTTGACAGGATACATTCGATTTGTTGCAAGAATTAGGGGATGAATACTAGCATCTTCATTTTTTGGTATATATTGAGGTAATCTCAATATATTATTTATTATGGAATTAGGAATTGATGTATTAATGTCAACTTTGTAGGCAAAACATTTTTCTAGAATTTCCCATGCAAAATGATTAGGATTTGTAGTTCTGTATTTAATAATATTAACTATGCAATTATAAAAAATTTGTTTCAAGAAATATGTTTTAACATCTTTGTTATTTAAATATGAATATCCTGTTTCAAAATAATACAAAATGATATTTTTTTGTTCGGTGGTTATTTGTGGATTAAAAATTAGAGTCCAGATCTGATAAAATATACCCATAAGAGGTTTGTCAAATTCAGATTGAAATGTTTTTTGTATTTTTAAGTTTGAACTTATTTCAAATGCTTCTTGAAGCATATCCAAAATAATAATAAACATATCTTTAGTTAAAGGTATATGTTTTAAGTAATAACAATATGCAGAATTTATTTTAAATGATAGTTTTTTTATATCTTTATCAATATTAAAGATCTTTTTATTAGGAAGAGAATTTTCCATTACTATTTGGTTATTTGATCTTGAAGTTTTAGAAAAGCTATTTATATCTTTTATTGTAGGCAAATAGTTAACTATGTGATTTTTTAATTCATTTGGTAAATCATCAAAAGTCACCTTTTTATTTTTAGGATTGATTTGAATGAGTTTTTTCTCTTTGAAATTGATATTTTTTTTATTGTTGCTTGGTTTTGTTTTTTTCGATCTTATTTGTTTTGTAATATTTTTAAAATGAATTTTTCTTTTGTTGTTTGGCCTTACTCCAGATGCATTACTTATTAATGCAAACAAAATAGGGATAAAAAAATTGAATTTTTTTCTATTTATTCTAAACATAGTAACCTCCATTAAATAACTTTTATATTTTTTTTTATAAGATTATAATTACATATATGTAATATAGCTTTTATCTTAAGCATATCTTAAATATTAATATTTGAAATATTTTTTAGAAATATGCTGTTTTTTTATTAATAATTGCTTGATTATACTCTTTTTTAAAGAATTTTAGCTTATTGTTTTTGACTTTTTTAATTCTATGATTAAATTTGACGATTTTGTTTTAAATAGATAACTTTTCTTATGGCGTTCATTAAAAATTATTATTTTTTTAAAAAGAAGGATTGGTTATGAAAAAATTAGCATTAGGGATGTTGTGTTGCATATCTTTAAGTTCAAATGTCTCTTGTACAATAAATAAAAAGAATCCAGAATTGGTTTCAATAGATAGTATTTTGTTGATGCAAAAATCAAAGGAAGGCAAAATTCTTGCAGAAAAGTTGCAAAAAGATGTAGATGCTTTTCAGAATTTTGCAAAAAATGCTCAAAAAGAAATTGTAGATTATCAACAAACAGTTCAAAAACAAGCAAAAGCTTTAAGTAAATCAGCTTTGATTGAAAAGGGTGAAAATTTAGAAAAAATGAGAAAGACTGCAGAACGTAATCTTACCGATAAAGAAACAGATTTAAAAAGAAAAATTCAAAGAGAACAAGCAGTTTTACGTAATAATCAAATGACTGTTGTTAGTGAAATATTTGAAGAAAAAAAATGGGGTATGTTAATTGATAAAAATACACCAGGGGTTCTTTTTGTTGCTAATTCTATAGATAAGACCGATGAAGTATTAAAAGTTGTTGATGAAAAATACAAAAAATTAATTGCAAAAAATATCGTAGAAAAAGAAAATGCTAAAAAATCTATTACAAAAAAAGTTGGCTAAGGCTTTTAAATGCAAATTAATTTAACAGTTGGCAAAATTAAAAGAATCATCGGGGCAAAATGCAGCCTCGATGATTCTTTTTTGATTAAAAAAATTACTTCTCTTGAGATTGCAACCCAAAATGATCTTGCTGTTGTATTTGATGGGGGAGAAGAATCGGTTTTTGATTCAATTGAAGAAGAGAAAATAAAAAGTAGCAATGCAGGTTTAATTATTTCAGAGTCTGAGGTTGTTAAAAATAAAAATTATTTGTTTGTTGATGATGCGTTAAAAGCTTTTATTCAACTTGTTAATTTCATTCAATTTTCAAAAAAAGAAAACTGTAATGTACATCCAAGTGCAGTTGTAGATAAAACTTGTGTTTTACAAGGTACTGTAGATATTGCTGCTAATGCTGTAATACAAGCAAATGTTACCATTGGAGAATCTAGTTTTATTGGAGCAAATTCTTTTATTGGCAAAAATGTTACCATTGGTTCTCATGTAAAAATTTATGCAAATGTTACTATTTTGGATGGATCTAAAATAGGAAATAATTGTATTATTCATTCCGGTAGCATTATAGGTTCAGATGGTTTTGGATATAGTGTTTCAAAAATTGGTTTGGTAAAAATTCCACAAATTGGAATTGTTGAAATTGGAAATAATGTAGAAATTGGAGCATGTTGTACAATTGATAGAGCTAGTTTTGAAAAAACAATTATTGGGGATGGTGTAAAATTAGATAACCATATACATGTTGCACATAATGTAAAAATTGGGTCACATACTATAATTATTGCACAAACAGGCATAGCTGGTGGGACTAAAATTGGTTATGGGTGTCAAATTGGTGGCCAAGTTGCGATTCGTGATCATATTAAGATTGGCAATAAGGTTAAGATTGTTTCAAAAAGCGCTGTGATGAGAAATTTAAAAGATGGAGCAGTTGTTTCGGGCATACCTGCGATTCCATTTCTACAGTGGAAGAGAATGAGTGTAATTTTGACTAAGTTGCCTGAGTTTATGAAAGATTTTTATAAGTTAAAATCTATTGTTCAAAAATTTAAAGCAAAGAGGGGTTTTTGGAATAAAATTTGGGGATAATAGAAAACTGGAGAAAGGTTAGGTATGTGTAAAGTAGTAATAGAGGAAGAAAGTTTACTCGGAAAAAAAATAGCATCTTTGTTTAATCAAAAAGAAAATATTGTTACAATTAAAAGCTTTGCGGATACTGAAAGCTTTATAAAATTTGACAATATCGGTTTTTTTAAAAATAAAAATATTTTTTTAATCAAACAATTTGTGTTTAATAAAAATTCTTTGATTAACGATCAGTTTTTTAAATTATTACTTTCTGTATATTTTTTAAAAAAAGCAGGTGCTAAAAAAATTGTAGGGGTTTTGCCGTATCTTTCTTATAGTAGACATGATAAAGGTATAAATAAAAATAATGATGGTGCAATATATCTGATTGGAAAGCTTTTACAAACTGCAGGTGTTAGCGATCTTGTTTGTTTAGAATTGCATGCACCAAATATTAAAGAAAATTTTGCTATAAATTTGCACGAAATTACGTTACAAAATTTTTGGAGTGAACATATAAAAAAAATTAGTAGTTCTTTTGGGAATATGGATTTTTGTATTGTTTCTCCTGATCGTGGTGGTAGAGAACGTGTAAAAAAAATTGCAAAAATTTTAAATAAAGATTTTTTTGTTCTTGAAAAAAAGCGTATTGCGCCAGATCAACCTATTGTTTATAATTTAGATGGAAATTTTAAAAACAAAATAGCAATTATTGTTGATGATATTTTGGATACAGGAAAAACAGCAATGCAATGTTGTGATGTTTTATTAAAAAATGGAGCAAAAAAAGTTGTTGGATGTTTTACTCATGCAGTTTTTGCTTATGGTACTTTAGAAAAAATTGAAAATAGTAGATTTGAAAAAGTTTTTGTGACAGATACTGTTGTTAGTAAGCCAAAATTTTTGAATAGCGAAAAAATTTTGGTATTATCTATTTCTAATTTATTGTATAAATATTTAGAAGACAGGTTTATTTAGATATAGTATGGAAAAATTTGATATAAAAAAAATAAAAGTAATTATTGGTCTTGGTAATCCCGGTACAAAATATTTAAAAAATAGACATAATATTGGTTTTAGAGTTGTTGATGAGATTGCAAATAAATTCTTAGCTAGTTGGAAAAAATCAGATGTTATGGAATCTACACAAATTAATATTGATTCACAATCGATTTGTTTAATTAAGCCCTTAACTTTTATGAACACTAGTGGTAAGGTGATTCCCACTTTTAAAAAAAAGGGAGTCAAGGCAGAAGAGATTTTAATTATTCATGATGAATTAGAGAAAAATTTTGGAAATTTATCAATAAAGTTTGGTGGTAGTGCCAGAGGACATAACGGATTACGCTCTATTATTGGTCTGATAGGTAAGGAATTTTGGCGTTTTAGGTTTGGTATAGGCCGGCCAGAAGAAAAATCAGAAGTTGGCAATTTTGTTCTTTCAAATTTTTATGAGCAACAAGAAAAAGATATTGATGAATTGATACTTAAAAGTATTGACATTATTTTGTGTAGTTAAATTTATTCAAAATAAAAATACTCAACCGTTTTCTTTTTTTACAATTATTTTTGTTTTTAGAAAAACTTTAATCCAGACAGAATAGTTTTTATTTTGATTTCAATTTTATATTTTTTTTCTTTAAACTTGGTGGGATTGGGTGAGGTTATGATTCTTTTTTTTCTTATTTATTAGTCGAATTTATCGATTTAGCAGATTTGTTGTCGGTAAATGTAGCTGTTTGGAAGGATTATATGAATGGGTATATAGCGAGAATATTTACATCTTTTGTTGATGTTCCAGATAAAATTTCCGCAGCTGTTTATTTTTCTGGATGTAGTCTTAGATGTAAGGGATGTCAGAACAAAGAATTTTGGGAAAAAGATAGTGGAAATTTGATGTCAGATACGCAAGTTTTACAAAAAATTAAAGATAATATTTTGGCAGAATATGTTGCATTTTTAGGTGGAGAACCTACAGATCAGATGGGTTTTTTAATTTGTCTTTGTGAAAAAGTAAAAAAAGAAATTAAAAAACCTATAGCAATTTATACAGGTAGGGAATTTGAGTCTTTACCAAAAAATTTGTTAGATAATATCGATTTTATAGTATGTGGACCATATAAAGAAGATCTTTTTGTTCCTGGAAGATGGCCAGCGTCGTTAAATCAAAGAGCTTTTAAGAAGGAAGGTACCGAATGGAAATGTTAAATAGTTTTATTAATTTTTCGAAAAATTTTAAAAATCTTTATTCAAAAATGGATAAAAAAATACTTGAACTAGAAGGTATTGCACCAGAGCATTATGATCCTTCGTGTATGGTAGAAAAATATTTTAATAATAGAGTTTCTGATATTTCGGTTGATGATAACGCTAATCATCTTCAGGATGGTAGGTCTTATGGAAATTTTATTTCAGAAATAGCAAAAAGTAATTTAAAATTAGTTGGTTATAATGATATATATGAAATACTATCGCAAAAGCATGATAAAGAATATGCAGATAAGGTTTTAGAGTCACTTTGGAATGGAGATTTATATTTTCATGATAGTACTGCCATTCAAGTTCCATATTGTTGGGCATATTCGGTTGAATTTTTATTGCATAAAGGAAATTTTTGGGGACAGTTAAGATCTTTACCACCAAAAAGATCACGTTCTTTTATTGCACAAGTTAAAGAAGTAACTATTGAATTTGCTCAAGAGGTTGCAGGTGCAGTTGCAATTGGAGACTTGTTTCCTTGTTATTCTTATTTTGTCCAAAAAGCAGGATTAGATTTAGATGATTCTAAAGTGCAAAAAGATATTGAAAATGATTTTCAATCTTTAATTCATACCCTAAATAAAAAATTGCGTCCTTCCCATCAATCTCCTTTTACTAATATTTCAATTTTTGATCGTCCAAATTTAGAACTTTTATTTGGTGAAATGGTTTATCCGGATGGTTCTCGTCCTGATTTTGATATTGTTTATAAAATTCAAAAAATCTTTTGTGATTGGTTTCATAAAGGTGATCCTACAACAGGCCTTCCTTATAGATTTCCTGTTGTTACTCTAAATTTAAGGGTGGATCAAAAGGGTAATATTTTAGACGGTCAAGCTTTAGAATATTTTTCAAAAATTAATTTAGATAAAGGCTGTTTTAATATTTACATTTCTTCCGGTAATAAAATTGCAAGTTGCTGTAGACTTGTGAATGACCTTGATTTAGCTGGTGTTGATAGTTTTGGGAATGGTGGAATTTCTTTGGGTTCACATAGAATTGTTACTATTAATTTAGCCAGATTGGGTTATATTTCAAAGTCATATGATGAATTATTAGATTTACTCAAAGTAAAATTAGAACAATCAAAAGATGCTCTTTTGGCACATCGTAGTCTTTTAGAAAAAAGGGTTGAACAAGGCTTTTTACCATTTGTTAAATATGGACTAATTAGCATGAGCCGTTTGTTTAGTACATTTGGGATTATTGGTGTTTACGAATGCATGGAGCAACTTGGATATTCTATGTTTACTGATCAAGGTAAAAAACTTGCATATGATTTGTTAGAATATATTAGATTATATGCAACTGAATGCAGTAAAAAATATAAAGTTTCATTTAATATTGAACAAGTTCCAGCAGAAAGTTTGGCTATAAAATTTGCGGCAAAAGATAAGATTTTATATGGGATGAATTATCCCCTTTATTCGAATCAGTTTATCCCTTTATGGGTTAATTGTGATATTGTGGACAGGATTCGTTTGGATGGTATTTTTTCTAAAGCTTTAACTGGTGGTGGTATTTCTCACTTAAATATTGGAGAAAAACTTACTCATCCAGATCAAATGAAAAAATTAATTAATTATTCAATAAAAGCGGGATGTGAACATTTTGCTATTAATTATAACTACTGCCAATGCAAAAAAAGTCATATAACTATATCTGGTGATGCTAAAAAGTGTCCAATATGTGGGGATAAAATTGTTGAGCAATATACAAGAATTATTGGATATTTAACACCAGTTTCTTCTTGGAATAGTGGTAGACAAGATGAGCATTCAAAACGTGTGTTTAAAAATAATTTTGTTAGGGATGAGTTAAATATTGTTTCAGATGGGCAAAATAAGGGGATAGAAAAAGAAGTTTAGATTTTTTTAAAGTAGAATTAAGAAAGCTTTGTGGTAAGTACTTACCACAAAGCTTTCTTAATTCTACTATTTATTTTGTCTTTTTTAATTTGCCTTTTTCATCGTATTTAAATGAAATTATACTAAAAAATGGTTGTGATTCGTTTGCAATATCTAATGGAGTTTTGCCATCTTTTGTTTTTGCATAAGGATCAGCGCCTTTTTCTATCAAAAAATCGAATAATTCATGATTATCAGATTCTGCGGCTTTATGTAAAAGTGTATAACCGCCTGGTAATTTATCATTAACGTTTATCGCTTTAGATTTATTAAACCACCATTTTAAAGGATCTGTCTTTTTTTCGTCAATTAATCGAGATACTATTTTTAATAGTCTTAATTTAAGCTTCCGATTTTTCCAATATTTAGTAATATCTTTGTTTGAATTTAAAAATTCTTTCGTGGTTGTAATTGTTTGATTATTTGCAGTGTAAATGATGTGTTTATTTGGATCTGCCGTATTTTTTACTAATGATAAAAAGTCTGCCTCAGACTCACTTTTTCCCACGGGGTCGCTTCCTGGGTCGATCAGTGTGAAAAGTTGGCATTTTTGCTGGTTTTCGGATTTAAAATCTCCTTTATATCTATTATAGAAATTAATGTTTATTTTCCCTCCCAGCTTGTTGATACTATTGATAATAGTATTCTTTATTGTTTCATTTCTACCAATAGCTTGGTCAGGAGAAAAATAATTTGGATCGATTAGATTTAGTTCTATTTTTTTGAATCCGTTTTTTGCCAAAATTGCGCAAATTAACTCTTCTTGTAATGCCTCACCAGAACCAAGTGAAGTGTATGTTATTTCTTTGTTTTTCATATTAGACAACTTATTTTTAGATTCATTAAGTATATTTAGTATAATAATAATTCTTTGAATATTTGTTACATTAGGACAAGTACAAAAACTTAGTGTTGGTGTGGTTTCTAAAATTTTTGATATCACAAGTTTTATATTTTGAAGATTTGTTTTTTGTACAAGTATATTTATTTCGGGAAGCATTTTTTTAAATTTTTTTGTAAATATCTTAGAACGTTTGATATCTTCTTTGGATAATTCTTCTTTTTTTGTTTTTTTTGATAATAAATGCTCCATTTTATTTGCAGTTTCGTACATTAATTTTATTTCATTTATCAACGGTTCTAAATATATTTTTTCGGTTTTTTTAATATCATCTTTTTTTTCCTCCTTTTGTTTGTTTTTTATGTTTTGCTTACTGACTTTAGAAATTGCGTTTTCGACCGAAGTTTGAATGAAATTTTCTAATGAATTTTTAAGTTCTAGAAGTTGTTTGCTCTTTTTAGAGTATTCAGCGTTAAGTGTTTCAGTATCTGGCTCAGATATCATACATAAAATATTATTTATAGTTAATATTGAAAATATGAAAATAATATTTCTAATCTTCATTTATTTCTCCCGGATAGTAGAAGTAAACATACTTCTTTATGGGTTTATAATATCTTGACATCTAATTATCAGTATGAGGTGTTTATTTTATATTTGCAATAGTTTTACCGCATGGCTTGTTTTTAAAACATGAGTTTTTATCTACAAAATTGCATGCTTTTTATTTTTCGATACTCTAAAAATATGAGTAACAAAAATGCTATTTTTAAACTAAAATCTCCGTTTAAACCCTCTGGAAATCAGCCGGAAGCAATAAAAGAGCTTTTTAAATCAAGGCCAGGTAAATCGGTTCTTTTGGGTGTAACTGGTTCTGGAAAAACCTTTACGCTTGCAAATGTAATTGCAAAGCAAAATAAGCCGGTAATTATAATGTCGCCTAATAAAACCTTGGCTGCTCAACTTTATGAAGAGTTTTCTTTGTTTTTTCCACAAAACAAGATTTGTTATTTTGTTAGTTATTATGATTATTATCAACCCGAATCTTATTTACCTGCTCAAGATATTTATATTTCAAAAGAAACAAAAATTAATACAGAAATCGAAAGATTAAGAGTTGAGGCAACAGCTTCAATTATAAATAGACCAGATACAATAATTATTGCATCTGTTTCAGCAATATATTCTTTAGGAAATCCATTTGATTATAAAGAATTAACTTTTAGCATTAAAATTGGTCAAAAAATTAGTAGACAAGATCTTATAAAACAATTGGTTTATTTGCAGTATAAAAGAAATGATTTAGAAAAAGTTTCTGGAACATTCAGTGCTGTGGGAAATACCATTACAGTTGTTTTACCATATTTGGCAAGTAATTTACGCATTGAAATTTTTGGTGATAAAATTGATATTTTAGAGTTAGTT
This sequence comes from Candidatus Babelota bacterium, assembly GCA_042576165.1. Lineage (GTDB taxonomy): Bacteria > Babelota > Babeliae > Babelales > UASB340 > JBHPBZ01. The sequence goes on from JBHPBZ010000004.1 coordinate 20,837, forward strand.
GATAAAAGAAATTTTTCTGTTTTATCCAATGTTGATAACATTTTAATTTTTCCAGCAAAACACTTTGTTACTACTAAACAAAAAATGAAGTGTGCGATTAGTCAGATAAAAAAAGATTTAAAAATAGAATCATCAAAAATACAGAATCCTATTTATCGTGAAAGATTGATAACAAGAGTTAGCCATGATATTGAAATGCTTCAAGAAACAGGTTATTGCTCAGGTGTAGAAAATTATTCTCGTTATTTTGATGGTCGCTTGCCTGGTAAAGCTCCATATTGTCTTTTTGATTTCTTTGATGATGATTTTCTTTTAATAATTGATGAGTCACATATTGGAGTTCCTCAATTGCGAGGTATGTATAAAGGGGATAGAGCGAGAAAAAAATCATTAGTTGAATATGGTTTTCGATTACCATCAAGTTTTGATAATAGACCATTAAAATTTGAAGAAATAGAAAGATTTTTTAAAGATGTAATTTTTGTTTCAGCAACTCCAGGTACTTATGAAATTGAGAATAATGATCAAATTGTAGAACAAGTTGTAAGACCAACAGGAATATTGGATCCTGAAATACAAATTGTTAAAAGAGAAGGACAGATTGATCATCTTGTTGAACAAATCAAAAAAACATCAAAAAATGGTTTTAGGACTCTTGTAACGGTTCTTACAAAAAAGACAGCAGAAGCTTTGGCAAAACACCTAGAGACAAAAACAATTAAAGTTTGTTATTTACATAGTGATATCAAAACTCCAGAACGTACTAAATTGTTACAAAAATTGCGTATGGGTATTTTTGATTGTCTTGTAGGTATAAATTTATTAAGAGAAGGTTTAGATTTGCCGGAGGTTGCCCTTGTTGCAATTATGGATGCTGATATTGAAGGTTTTTTAAGAAATGAAAGATCTTTAATCCAAACAATTGGCCGCGCAGCAAGAAACACTCAAAGTAAAGTTATTTTTTATGCTGATAAAAGAACTAAATCAATAGAATCTACAATTTCAGAGACTAGTAGAAGAAGAAAACTTCAAAAAGAATATAATAAAAAACACGGAATAAGACCAAAAACAGTTCAGCGTGAAGTGACAAAGTCTATTTCAAACTTACAACAGAAAATTTCTGATGCATCTAAGAGTTGTAAAAAAAGAAGTAGATTAAAAGTTGATGTTAAGGATAAAAAAGAACTTGAGGTATTAATTGAACAACTTGAAATTGATATGAGACAAGCCGCTCAGGATTTAGATTTTGAAAAATCAATATCTTTAAGAGATCAACTAATTAAATTGCGCAAATTAATTAGTTGATCTCTTAAATTATATTTAACACGAACTTAATAAATAATTAAATACAATTGGTACAAAAGAAATATTTTTCAGTTTCGATGTCATTATTTTAGTTTAATAGGAAGTTTTTTAATCGAAAAATTTTTAAATTTTTTGTTAATTAAATTTTTTGGTTTGCGAAATTGTTTTTTATTAGTATAGATTTTCTCTTTTGAGAATTTATTACAAAATTCATCAAACATATTTATTGCTTGAGATTTGTTTTCACAAAAACCATAAGCTATTGTAAATTTAACTAACTTTTGTTTATTATTTTTAATAAACAATGAAGTTTTATAATTTATAGCATAGCTATTTTGAGTTAAAAATTTATTTAATATTTCTATATATAATTCTTTATAAAATAATTTAATTTTTTTATTTGTTTTGAGATGGTTATTTGGGTCAATTAAATCTAAATTAAAATCTTTAGACCAATTCTTAAGTGAAATCTCAATAGAGCATTTGTTGATAGATCTTGATACAATATCGATATACAAATTTTTTGTTTTATCATCAAAGAGTGATAAATTTACTTTGTTTTTTATTCTTTCGAGTACATTTTCATGTGAAAAGAAATCTAAATATCCATTACCTAAAAATTTCATGTGTTCATTTTTTAAAATAGATAGAGATACTTCTTTTTTGATTTTTTCCAAATAGGTTAATTTTTCACAATTAGTTGGTTTTTCTTGGAAAGGATCTTCAAGTGCAAAAATATGTAATGGTAAATTAGATATTGCAAAGATCGATATTGATAAGATTATTTTTTTTAAGTTTTTCATAACAACCTCTTTGTTTTTTATTTATATTAATAATTGTATTTTATGACTCAACTCCTACTAGTTTAGCAGCGAGCTGAGTAATTTCAAATAGTATTAATTTTATTATGTTTTAAATGTTATAACATCATTAAAATATGCAATTTAACCAAAAATTGACGTTTTTTTGTTTCTAAGTCATTGTTTTAGTCTGAAATAATTATTAAATTTTAGAAAAATGTTGGGATGAGTTAATTATGAAACTTTCTATTTCTTGGATATTTGACCATATTGATGCGGATTTCAAAAAACAAGATATCGATTATTTAATTAAAAAATTTAATTCTGTTTCTGCGGAGATAGAGGCTTCTTATAAAGTTAAGTTTGATTTAAGTAATTTTGCTTTATGTAAATTTGAAGAATCTGAAAATGAGCAAGTAGTATCTTTTATTCCAGAATGGAATGAAGAAGCAATTTTATCTGTAAGAAATGATTATAGAAGTTTTATTCAAGATCAAGATATTTATTGCCTAGTAAAAAAAACAGGTAATAAAATTGAATGGGCAACTTTAAGAGATTTTGATTTGGATAAAGATGGTTTAATTCCACCTTTAGATGCAAGTGAAAAAGATTTGTCAGGAAATTGGAAAAAAAAGTTTGAAAGTGAAGATATTATTATTGAAGTCGATAACAAATCTATAACTCATCGACCTGATATGTGGGGGCACCGAGGTTTTGCGCGTGAAATTGCAGCAATGTTAGATTTGAAATTTTTGCCTAGAGAAGAATTTTTAGCAGATAAAGAGGTTTTAACTTTTGATAAAATTGCAAAATCAACTGAAACAAATCCTATTTCTATTGAAGTAAAATCTTCAGAGGCTTGTAAAAGATTTGCTGGAATTTATTTTAATTTTATTCAAAAAAAACCATCTAATTTTTTTATTGTAAGTCGATTATTAAAAACGGGTGTAAGAGCAATAAATGGAATTGTTGATATAACCAATTATTTAACACTTGATTGGTCACAGCCTGTTCATGTTTATGATGCTAAAAAAATTGAAGGTAATAAAATTATTGCCAGATTTGCCAAAGAAAAAGAAAAATTAGATTTGTTAGATGGAAGCCAACTTAAATTGAGTGATAAGGATTTTGTAATTGCGGATGCTAAAAAACCGTTATGCCTTGCCGGAGTAATGGGTGGTAAAAACTCTATTATTAGCGAAGATACACAATCCATATTTTTTGAATCAGCCAATTTTAATTCTGCTTTTGTACGAAGATCTTCTTTGCTTCACAAGGTACGGACAGAATCTTCTATGCGTTTTGAAAAAACTTTAGATCCCAATCAAAATATAGAAGGTATTTTAAGGTTTTTAAAGTTAGCAGATAAGTATGGAATAAATATTGATGATGCAAATGAAATTTTATCAGTTGGACCAGCCGTAGCTAATAAAATAATACAGGTTAGTCATGATTTTCTAGAAAAATCAGCAGGATTAACTTTTCAGGATTATGATATAACTATTCCATTAAAACGTTTAGGTTTTTATGTTGAATCGGAATTAGTTCAACATAAAGATGACAAAAATAAAAGACAACTTGTTTATTCTATAACGGTACCAACTTTTAGGGGGACCAAAGATATTCAAATTCCACAAGATATTTTAGAAGAAGTGGTACGTTTTTATGGTTTCGAAAAATTAAAATTGGAATTACCAAAGATTAAAAAAATTCCATCAGATTTATCCCATATTTTTAGGTTAAGAAAAATTAAGAACTTTTTAGCAAATTGTGCAGGAATGTTTGAAGTTAATAATTACGCTCTTTATGATGAGAAATTTTTGCAATCTTTGGATTTGCAAGATATTAGTGTTGCATATCAAGTTATTAATCCTGTTTCACAGAACTTAAAAAAGTTAGTTTCAAGTTTGGTTCTTGGTTTATTTCGAAATGTTCAAGAAAATTTTGTTATGCGGGATAGTTTAAGGTTTTTTGAGGTTTCTAAAATTTGGAATTATACAGGTCAAAAAGAAAATCATGGTATTTTGGAGCAAAATAGTTTAGCTGGAATTTTCTTTGAAAAAAGAAAAAAAATTGATTTTTATGATTGTAAAAACTATTTGATTAATCTATTTAATTTATTGGGTATTAATAGTAAAAAAATTGAATGGATGCCTTTTAAATCTGATGATAATAAAAAATTGCCGTGGGCCTTGCAGTATCAGACTACAAAAATTTGTTTTGATGGAAAGCCTATTGGATTTGCAGGAAAAGTTGATTCGGTATTTTTGAGTAAATTAGATGTCTTACCAGAAAGTGATTCATTCTTTTTTGAATTAAATGCAGATTTTTTAATTCATTTTATTCCTGAAATAAGAAAAATGAAGCCATTACCTAAATTTCAAGAAACATTTTTTGACTTAAGTGTTTTTGTTCCATTAAATTTAACAACAAAAACTTTAGAAGACGAACTACAAAAAATTGATAAATTAGTAACCAAGGTTGAACTTGTTGATTTTTTTGAAAAAGATGAATGGCTAGACAAAAGATCTTTAGCATTTAGATTATGGATTAACCATCCACAAAAAACTTTGAAAAAAAATGAAATTGAGCTTGTTCGTCAAAAATCAATTAATCAAATAGAAAAATTAGGTGCTAAATTAAGATGAATTTTGGAATTAACAGCAAACCGATAAAATTTTTAGGTTATATTTTTATTTTTATGTTCATTGTTTTACTTGATCGTTGTAGTAAATTTGCTGCAGTAAAACTTTTTCAAAACAAAGATTATTGTGTTTTTCCTGGTTTTAACTTAACTCTTGTTTGGAATAGAGGTGTTAGTTGGGGATTATTTAGTTTTGATTCAGCATTTTTGTTTTATCTTTTAACAATAATAATATTTTCTATTATTATTGTTTTTTTTATTTATACTGTTTTCCTTTTTAGAAAGAATGAAAATGTTTTTTTTGAAGTATTGGTATTTTCAGGAGCTGTTTCAAATTTAATTGATAGGTTTATCTATAAAGGCGTTGTTGACTTTATAGATATTTATGTGTTTTCGTGGCATTGGCCAACATTTAATATTGCAGATATGTTTGTTGTAATTGGAATATTTGGAATATTTGGGAGATTTTTGTTAGATGGTTGTTTTAGAGAAAATTAAAGAGTATTCATATAATATTGCAACAATTGGTGGTCTTGGAAAATGGAAAACGGGAGCTTTTATTGCATCTTTGCTAGCTTTTCCATTATTGATTTTTGATAGATTTTTATATGTATGTTCAGCTTCAGTTTTTTATTGGTTTATTTTTTTATTGGTTGCTGCTTCTTGCTTAATAATTTATTTTGCTTCAAATTTTGTGGATCATGGTTATGTTGATAATATAGTTTGGGATAAAGTTATTGGATTAATGCTAACTTTTGCATATATTCCACTTAAATTCAGACTAATGTTATTTGGTTTTATTATTTTTCATTTAATTAATTTTTTAAGACCATTTATTTTACGTAAATGTTTAGTTCAAAAAATAAATGAGCTGCCTTTAGGTATTGAAATTATTTCGGGGGACATTATTTCGGGCTTTATTTGTAACTTTTTCTTACAATTAATTTTCTGGATTATGGCATAATTTTAGGTTCAAATAAAAGATGCTTAATTATTTGGCAACGTTGTTTTATCCAAAATTTTGTAGATTTTGCAATGTTTTAATTTCTCAAGATTCAATTTTTTGTTTGAATTGTTATTCAACTATAAAACCAATAGTTTCACGATATTTGCAAGTTACTCCAAAAAAATCAATGAAAGTTTTTGCTGTTTCAGACTACAAAGATCCCTTACGTAGATTGGTTCTTAAAAAAGCTTATTCAGAAATTTTAGCTAGCAAGCAACTTGCTCAAATACTTTTGGAAAAAACCGTAATAAAAAATCTTGATTTTGATTTTATTGTTCCAATTCCTCTTCATTGGACTCGTTATTCAAGAAGAGGTTATAACCAAGCTAATGTAATGGGTATGGTTTTGAGTAAAAAACTACAAAAGCCGGTTTTAAATCTTTTACGAAGAAATAGAAAGACTGTATTTCAGGCAAAGCTTTCTAACGAAAAAAGACATCAAAATGTAAAAGATGTTTTTGATATTAGCTTTAGATATAAATTTAATGATCTTAGTTTTTTGCAAAATAAAAATATTTTACTTATTGATGATCTTTGCACTACTGGTGCAACATTAAAAAGTGCAGCTCGAGTTTTAATTAATTTTAAACCCAAAACAATTAATTCTATTGTTGTTTGTCGTGTTGTTTAATTTTGCTTTATTTCGCATCTTATTCCATTTTTCATTTTTATTTCATTTTTATTTAAATCAAAGATACTTTTTTGGGCTACAAAATGTAGATTTGGATAGTGATAATTGGTTTCTTCAGAGGTTGTAATTTTTTGATTCGCATGGTTATAAATGACATTTTTACCTTCGAACTTTAGTTCATAAAAATTTCCGATAACTTCTTGAGGCCAATAAATTATTTTTTCATTTTGATTAATTAATGCTTTGTTCGTTGTTAGTTTAGCGATTTTTTTTTTACCTATAAAATATTGACAATGAGTATTGTCGCAGACTATTTCATTTGTTTGATGAAAGAAATTCGCCTTCTCGGCTTGTATTTTTATATTATTTTTGTTTTTTAGAGTTTCATTTAGACAAAAATTTTTTATTTTCAAGGTTGGATTTATTGTTTTACTTTTTATTGTTGTAGTAGATTTTATTTTTTTAATCTTATATTTTGGACCAAAAAAGTAATTTTTTATGTGCAAAAAAAGTGTGAATGCGATTATTATATAAAGTGAAGTTTTAAAAAAAATAGGTTTCATTTTAAGGCGTTTTCAATGTATTTTTTAGCAAACGGATGTTTTTCTTGAGCAAATAAAATTAAATCAAGTAATAGTCTAAATGCACTATTGCCGCCATCTATAGGAACTTGTATATCAGCATGTTCTTGAAAATAAAATGGAGTGTTTGATGGACATACAAATAGTCCCACATAAGGTTTTAATTCAAAATCTAAAAAATCATCTCCAAAATATAATGTTTCTTCTTTAGTAAGATTGTTATTTTTTTGTATTTCTATCAATTTTTCTATCTTACTACCACAGAATCCTAAATGGCACATGTCATTTTTTATTCCAAGCATATTTGCTCGTATTTTTGCTGAATTATCATTTCTTCCACTTAAAAAAGCAATAGATAAAAGATTGTTTTGTAAAATTCTATCAATTATAAATCCGTCTTGAGTTGAAAAGTTTTTCCCCATATTTTGTTTATTTTCACCAATGAAAATTTGTCCATTAGTTAATGCACCATCAATATCTGTTACAATAAGTTTTATATTTTTTATTTGTTCTACTAGGTTTTTATTTTTAATACAATTTTGAAACCATTTTTTTTGCATCATTTTTCCTACTTTTTTTAAATATAATGGGCCTTATTAGGCAATTTTTTCGATAGCTTCTTCAGCTTGATGGTAGTTTTCAATCATACCATCAGCATGATGTAAAATATGGGAATTATATTTGTTTTTGATGGCAATACATTTAATCCCGGCTGCTTTTGCAGCATTAAAACCAACCAGAGAATCTTCAAATATTATGCATTCTTGAGGATTTACACTAAGTTTTTTAGCTGAGTGTAAAAAAACTGCAGGATCAGGTTTGGCTTTGTTATTAACATGTTCCATTGTATACATATTTTTACCAAAATACTTGTCTAGTTTTATTTTTTTATTCAATAGATTTAAAAATTGAATATTTGCATTAGTAGCAATACTGGTAAGAATATTTTTCTGTTTAAGTTTTTCGTGGAAATCTTGAAATCCATCAATGAAATTAATATATTTTTGTTCAAAATGGTTGTTAGCTATTTGATTTTTTTCTTTAAGTAATATTTCAATACTTTTGCTAAGTCCAAATTCTTTTTTCATTACAGATAATGTTATTAATAAACCTGCACTAGATACTTGCTCTAAAGCCATTTGTTGTTTAGAGTTTATAGTTTTAATGCCTTGTTTTAATAAAAAATCCTTTTTTATTTGCTTCCAGGAGCTTTCTGTATCAATTATTGTGCCATCCATATCAAATATGACAGCTTTTATTTTATTCATAAAACATGGTTGTTTTAATATATCTGTATTTTTTATTTTTCTCATTCTTTTTGCCTCCCCAGCTCCCCAGTCTATTTCTTTTTTTTATTAATTTTCAATAAATTTAAAATTAATAACCTTATTATTGCTTTATAATAGCGAATAATTGAGTTAAAATCCGCAAATCTAATGTATTAAATAATAATACCGGAAATATCCTATTTGTCAACTAAAGCTGTGCATGGCCATTAAATACGGTACATTTTTAGGTGTTTTTTATTGAAAAAAGTGAAAAAAGTTATAATATACTTAAATTGTGAAATTAGAATACTATTTTTTATGCATATAAAAATAATAAATTTAATTTCACAATTTAGCTGTATTTTCCTTAAAGGCTTATGCAAAACTGATTTGATTTTATAAATATTTTAGTATTACCATTTAAAGCTACTCTATGCACATCTAAATTTTTCATTTAGCATAGGAGTAAGCCTTATGTGTTTGTATTATTTCTTAGTTATTAAATAGAAATGAATGGATACTATTTAGTATTAAAGGCTGTAGAAATAATACTTGTTGGTTAGTTAATAAGTGTTTTTAGGAGAAAGATTATTATGCAACATCTTGCCATAATTCCTGACGGAAATAGAAGATGGGCAAAAAAAAACAAACTACGTTCGTTTTTTGGCCACAAAAAGGGGATGGATACTTTTAAGGTTGCAAGTGAGTTTTGCTTAAAAAATAGTATCAGATATCTTTCTATTTATACTTTTTCGCTTGAAAATTTTAATCGTTCCGATGATGAAAAAAAATATTTATTTGAGCTTTTGATTAACCAAGCAAAAAACGAGCTTCAAGATTTTGTTAAAAATGGGATTAGAGTTCGTTTTATTGGAAATAAAAAATATTTTCCGGAACACGTGTTGAAGGCAGTTGAAGTTTTAGAAAGCAAAACAAAACATCTTGATAAATTGAATTTAAATCTGTTATTTTGCTATGGTTCTAAGAATGAAATTACTCATGCGGTAAAAGAATTAGCAAAAAGAGTTAAGGCCGGTGTTTTAGCGGTTGAAGAAATCAACGAAGAAAGTATTAGTAATTATTTGTGGACTGCTGGTATGCCAAATCCCGATTTGATTATAAGGACAAGCGGTATTTGTAGATTAAGTAATTTTTTATTGTATCAAGCTGCGTATTCTGAATTTATGTTTTTAGATTGTCATTGGCCAGAAATAACTAGTGCGCATTTACAAAAATGTTATGATAATTTTAAAAACATTAAAAGAAATTTTGGTGAATAGTAATGAAGCAAGTTGTTACCGTTTTAGGTTCGGGTGCATTTGGCACATCAGTTGCACAACTTTTAGCGGATAATGGTCACACTGTTAATTTGTGGTGTTACGAAAAAGATGTTGGCCTGGATATACAAAATAATTCTGAAAATAAAAAATATTTACCTGGGATAAAACTTAATCCAAATATAAATCCAACTTCAGAATTAAATATTGCCTTACAAGATAGTAAGTGTATTTTTGAAGCTATTCCTGTTAAATTTTTGCGTAAAATTTTAATTCAAGCTAAAAGTTTTTTAAAAAATGAACAGATTTTGGTTGTTTTAAGCAAGGGTATAGAACAAGATACGTTGCTTTTACCAACTCAAATATTAGATGATGTTTTTGATAACCAAATAAAAAAAGCTGTAATGGCAGGACCTAATTTTGCATCAGAAATTGTTAAACGATTTAATACTGCAACTCTTGTTGCATCAGGGGACAAAAAAATAAATCAAGATATAAAAAAATTATTATCTAATGATTATTTTAAAGTAAAACTATCTTCAGATGTTATTGGTATACAGGTAGGAGGTGCAATTAAAAATGTCATATGTTTAGCTTCGGGCTTTATTCAAGGCTTTTGTGGTTCTCGAAATAGTTTGGCATTTTTGCTTACAAATGGACTTCAAGAAATGGAGAAGCTTGCTGTGTGTTTAGGGGGCAAAAAGGAAACAATTTACGGTTTATCTGGTTTTGGAGATTTGGTTCTTAGCGCAACAAGTAATTTGAGCAAAAATAATAGAGTGGGAAATTTAATTGGGCAGGGAAAAACAATTGATGATCTTAAAAAAGAATTCACAACTTTGCCCGAAGGTATTAATACGGTAGTTTCTATTTATGATCTTATTAAAAAGTGTGATTTAGATTTACCTATTTGCAAGCAAACATATAAAGTTATTTTTGAAGGAAAGTCTATTAAAGAATTTTTGAACGATATTTTTTTGTAACCCAAAGCTTTTTGTTCGTAGGGTTATTGAATTCAAAAACATTATTAAATTCAATATATATTTTTTGCGGATTTCTGCATTTTTTTAAAAATTTCAAATTATCTATTTTTATTGTTCCAAAATTTTTCAAACAGTATGGTTTTAGTTCGTATTCTAAAAAATTAGCAAGATTTCTTTTTTGTGATAAAAAACCATTATCCTTAAGGATTAGGCCTTGTGAGTCTGAAATAATTTGAAGTTTTTTATTTTTTGAAAGTAGCTCTAAACTTTTTGGCTTATTAAATAAGCTTTGTAGATAAATAACAGAAAACGTTAAACAAAAAAATATTCCCAAAGCACAAGTTTTTTTTTGTAAGCTATTAAGTTTTTTATATGTTAAAACACTTATGGTTAGTATTGGTATTAAAAATAATAGAATTATATTTGGTTGACAAAATCCTATTAACCAAGATTTTTTACCAATATTTAAAAAATATTCCCAAAATATAGTTAGTTTGTCTAAAAGTTTTACCAAAAAAATATTTGGAATACATAAAAGTTCTGAGAAAAAAATTAATGAACTGATTATTAAAAATAAAGAAAGAATAGGGGCAAAAATTAAATTGCCAATAATTCCCAACTTTGATATTGGCAAACCCCAACTGATTAATATGGGTAGAGAAACTAAAATGATTATAAATTGTGTTAATAAATAATTTAAAAAAAAGATTTTTATTCTTTTAAGATATTTTAAATGCATATTTTATTTTTTAGGAAAAGATATATAAAGATTTTTCCAAAAAAGATTTGAACTTCCTGATCTAGGAGGTGTTTGTAGTTTTATTTTTAAAAAATCATATATTGTTTGGATGTATTCTATTTCAGGGTTAACTGTATTGTTTTGCCTAAAGTGCTTTATGATTT
>JBHPBZ010000005.1:0-31597 GCA_042576165.1 Candidatus Babelota bacterium
AGTTTTAAATATTCCCCTATCAATTGCCACACCATAATAGTATTTTAATTTTTCTTTATCAAAATCATCCCCATGAACAACAAAATCTATTTGATATTTATCAATAAATTCATCTGTAATTATCAGAGGAACTGCTGGCACAACCAGATCAACATAACTACAAGCTTCTACCGCTTTAACTCTTTCTTCTAATGTCAAAACTGGTTTACGCTTATAAGATGTACAATCTTGGTCACTACATAAACCAACTAGTAAATAATTTCCAAATTCTTTCGCTTTTTTAAAAAACTCAACATGACCAGAATGAAAAAGATCTGCAACCATATCGACATAAATAATTGTTTTATTTTCTTCTATTTCAACCAAATTCCCATTTACTATAAAAGCAAAAGAGATTGCAAAAAAAAATGTTAACATTTTTTTAATTGAACAATTATTTTTCTTCATTATTTCCTATGTTTTAAGATAAACGAACAGCTAACCACAAATCTTCAAGTTTTTTAAGATTTATACTCTCATCTTGTAAATATAATTTTTCAAAGTTTTCTTTGTCTGGAAAAAATGCCTTCCTTGTTGGGAACTTTTCTTGAATCTTTTTATATGCATATTTATTAGAAGGATTATACCCATATTTTTGCGCATTTAATAATGACATTCCTGTTGATAATAAAAAATCTATAAATTTATGTGATAATTCTACAGACTTGCTTGTTTTAGGTATCGCAAAACTATCAATTGTAACAATACTTCCTTCTTTTGGTATAACAAAATCATACTCATCACTAATATCCATTATCTTTTGAGCAAAAGCAGTGTATGTAACTGCAATATCTACTACACGTGATAAAAGATAATACTGCAAACTACCCGTCATATAAACATCAACCCATCTTTTTTGCTTTATTAGCAATTGAGCAATTTTTTCTAATTTTTCAGAGGTTAAATTTTTCAAAGATCCAAAAAGATAAATTGCAGCTATCTGAAAAATTTCTACCGGAGTATTAATCATCAAAATTTGCTCAATAGCATTATTTTTCAAATATAAATCTGGATTTTTAAAAATTAAATCCCAACTAATTTGATCTAATGATAATTTAATAAAATTTTTATTAAAAATAATACCGTGAATTGACCATAAATATGGTACTGAAAAATTATTTTTTGGGTCAAAAGAACTTCCTAATAAAAAATTTTCCAACTTTTTGTAATTATACAATTTTGAAATATTAATTTTTTGTAACAATTTGTTATCAATTAATTTTTTGATAACAAAACCAGTTGCAGTTATAAGATCATAACCTCTACCTTCATCTATTTCAAATTTTGCCAATAACTCGTTGTCATTATCAAAATATTTTAAATTTACCTTTATACATTTAGGAGATATAAAATCAGCATACGTATAAACATTTAGAACATTTTGTTTTTTAAACAACAAATCATATAATTTGGGCGTATACAGATAAAAAACCCCTAAAATTAAATATATACAAAATATTATTATCTTAGACAAAACTTTCATTTCACACTGCCTAATTTAGACGTACCATTAACCATATATTTTCTATTATTTTTGAAGGAATATTATTGTGAATTATATGCAATTTGTCGAACATATCCTTATGTGGAAATAAGTTTTTATTTTTAATAAATTTAGATTCTATTTCGATATATGCTTTTTTATTTGCAGGATTATATCCATATTCATTATAAGCTAAAACTGAAGTTTTTTTTGATAGCAAAAAATTAATAAATTTGTGCGCTAATTCTTTTTTTTGGCTACCTTTTGGAATTGCAACACTATCAATAGATAAAATACTACCTTCCTTAGGAATAACAAAATCATATTCATCGCTAATTTCCATTATTTTTTTAGCAAATGATGTGTAAGTAACTGCTATATTAACAACCTCAGACAATAGATAATATTGCAAACTACCACTCATATAAACATCAACCCACTTTTTTTGATGCATCAAAAGCTCTTGTATTTGTTTAAATTTTTCATTACTTAAATTCTTAGTAGAACCAAACATATAAATTGCCCCCAAAAAAACACTTTCTAGCGGTGTATCTAACATACATATCTTACTACTAATCTTTTTATTAAACTGTTTGGAAGGATTTTGGAAAATTAATTTCCAACTAATTTGATTTTTAGATTCATTAATAAGATCTTTTTTATAAATTATTCCATACACTGACCATAAATATGGAAGTGAATATTTATTTTGTGGGTCAAAAAATTTGTTCATCAATGATTTATTTAAATCTGAAACATTTTGAACCAATTTAATATCAATCGGCTGAAGCATGTTATCTTTAATTAATAAATCAATTGCAAAATCAGTCGCAGTAATAACATCATAACCACTACCTTTGTCTATTTTAAATTTTGCCAGTAACTCATTATCATTATCAAAGTATTTTAATCGAACTCTCACTCCCTCTTTTTTTTCAAAATCTTTAACAATTTCTGGAGAGATAAAGTCAGCATAAGTGTAAACACATAAAACTTTACTATTATCAAACATAAATTCACTAAACTTAGGAACATATAAAAGAAACATTCCTAAAATAACAAAAAATATAAATACTATTATTTTGTTTAATACAAAATTGTTTTTTCTAGTTTTATTATTCATTCGAAATAACCTGATCAATCACCTTAAAACAACTTAACAATAAAACTAAAATACTACTTGCTATTAACAAGCATGTTGAAACAGCATTAATTGTTGGATCAACAAACGATTTTATCATTGAATAAACATATACAGATAAAGTTTGAACTTCTGGACTTGAACAAAAAAATGCAATCAAAAAATCATCTAACGATAGAGTAAATACCAATAAAGAAGAAGCTATCAACGCAGGAGCTAGTAATGGTAAAACAATCTTTATAAAAGTTTGAATATAACCAGCACCTAGATCTAGAGATGCCTCAGTAAGAGCAGGATCCAACTCCATAAACCTTGCCTTTATTATTGGTATAACAAATCCTAATCCAATTACCGTATGACCAGCAATAAGACTGCTATAACCAAGTGGAATTTTAAAAAAAGAAAAAATACTTAATACACTTACCGCCAAAATAATATCCGGAAGAATTACATTGGTATAAAACAAATTGTATAAAAATTTTACTTTCCACCATCTACTAGAAAGTACAAAAAAAGTTCCTAATAAAACACTTAAAATTGTTGCGCAAGAAGCAACAATAGCCGAAACTTTTAGTGCATTAATAATCTCAGGGGAATTAAAAAAATTTTTGTACCACCTTAAAGAAAAACCCGCCCACTTTAGTGCAACTGGTGAATCATTAAAAGAAAACACTACAAGCACAATCATTGGTAAATATAAAAATAAGTATGCAACACAAACTATCAATGGAATAAAGATAGAAAATGTTTTTTTTCTTTGTATCATTTTATTCCTAATTTTATACCCTTAAGCTTCTTTTACGAATAACTATTTTGAATAAAAAAGATAAAAGATAACCAATAAATAACACAAAACCTAATACCATTATTCCTATGGCTGTTAAAGCTGCACCTGATTGCCAATTTTTTGTAAATAAAAATTTTTCAACAATCATACTTCCCCAAAGAACAATTTTTCCGCCTCCAAGCAAATCGGGAACTGCAAATTCACCAAATGCTGGAATAAAAACCAATAAAAATCCTGCTACTATACCTGGAAAAGAAATTGGAAGAATTACTCTTCTAAATGTTTGAAATTGATTTGCTCCCAAATCAGCCGACGCTTCAAGTAATTTTTTATCCATTTTTTCTAGAACTGTATAAATAGGAAGTATCATAAAAGGTAAAAAACAGTAAACCATACCAATAATCACAGCAAAATAATTATTTAATAGGTGAGAATTTTTAGAAATAATTCCTAATTTAGAAAGTATTTTACATATAAAACTATCTTTTTGAAGCAAAAAAAACCATGCATAAATTTGAACTATAAAGCTTGTCCACGATGGCAAAATTAAAGAAAAAAGAAAAAAAGTTTTCATTTTTTTTATCTTCATAGCAAAAAAATATGCAACCGGATATGAAATAAATAAACATATCACAGCAGTTAAACCTGCTAGAACAAAAGAATTTAAAATAATTCTAAAATAGAGAGAATTTAAAACTTGATAATAAAAGATAAAACTAAATTTTAAAACTTTTGTAACCTTACTAGGAAGCCATAAGCTATAAAAAAATAAAACCGTAAGTGGCAAAAAAACAAAAAACATTTGCCACAAAATTGCCGGACATGCAAAAATAAATGGTAATTCTTCTCTAACTATTTTTCTTATGCTATCCATTCAATCAACTTTCCAATAAAACAACATTTTCTTTTTGAAAATAAAGATTTACTTGATTATCATAATCAATAATTTCTTGTGGAAAGTGTTCCTCATTTTGTTCAAATACATTTAGTATTTTTCCATTTTTAAGCATCACATCATACTGGGTAGATCTGCCATAGTAAATAATGTTATCTACTTTTCCAGTTAAGTGATTGGAAAAACCTTCCATTTTCTTTTTACTGATATAAACTTTTTCGGGTCTTAGACTTAAATATGCCTTACATCCCGGAATCATCCAACTTTTTAAGTTAGGAGTATAAACTTTAAATAATCCTAATCCTTCAACTTCTATTTCCCAATTCTGATCATTTTTGTGTAATACACCTTCAACAATATTTGTATTCCCAACAAAATTAGCAACAAACCTTGATGCTGGAAATTCGTAAATTTCTTTTGGTGTTCCAATTTGTTCTATATTCCCGCTAGTATTCATTATTGCCATTTTATCTGCAACAGTTAATGCTTCAAACTGATCATGCGTGATATAAATAAAAGTAGTTTTAAGCTTATCTTGCAAATCTATAAGTTCTACAAGAACCTGTTCTTTTAATTTTGGATCAAGAGCAGCTAAAGGTTCATCTAACAGTAGAACATCTGGCTCATTGATAATAGCTCTAGCTAAAGCAACTCTTTGTTGCTGCCCGCCAGAAAGACTTTTTATTGATTTGGATTCAAAACCTAACAAACAAACGGTTTTTAGTGTATCAAAAACTTTTTCTCGTATATTTTTTTCTGATATCTTTTTTATTCTTAGGCTATAAGCAATATTTTCAAACACAGAAAGATGTGAAAATAGAGCATAGTGCTGAAATACAGTATTAATACTTCTTTGATATATTGGAACATTTGTAATATCTTGATTACCAAGAAATATTTTTCCTGAATCTACTTGTTCTAATCCTGCTAATAATCTCAATATGGTTGTTTTTCCACAACCACTAGGACCTAATAATGCAAAAAATTTACCAGAAGGAATATCTAGATCTAAATTATTTAAAACAATCTCACCATCAAAAGCTTTTGAGATTTTTTTTAATCTTATTTGCCTCATTAAAGTTTCCCCACAAGGCGAAATGGTTAACAACAATTACAACAATCTACACCTATAATCCAAAGCCCTATAAAATATAATAATATTACTTAACAATAAGGCGCCAGACTATAATCTAGTTTTACAGTTATTTTTTACTTTTGGCAAAAAGTATAGGTACTACAATGTCTGATAAAGTACATGGAATTAAAACAATTAAAATCAAAAGAACAAAAATAATACCTAAAAAATTAAACCAATTCCCAAAACCATAACTAACTAAATATAAAATCGAAGCCATTGCACTAATAAAAATATGTAAAAAATGAAACCCCTGCGAATAAAACAGTTTCTTATTCGATGAATGTTCGCTCATAAACCAACCATTTAACATTCCCATAAATAAAAAAGGGGAAACATTAACAAAATTGTGAAAAAAGCACCAATGAAACTCCATTTTTATTCCAAGCAATATTCCCGCACAATATGGAAATAAAACATCTGATAAAGTACAAAAGATTGATGGTACAAAAAAACCAACTAAAATAGCCAATAATATTTTTTGCGAATATTTTCTAAAAGTTAACACAGTACCAGTTGCAGCAAACAATAAATGTAATATATGAAAATTATGAAATAATAAATGGGCGCCAGAAGTATTTGCTCCATTTGTATCAAAGAAAAACAAAAAGCTCAAAACAATAATCGAAAATGCAACCGAAAAAATTGCTATCGGAAAATGACATATAATTTCATCCCATAAAGTATAATGATGCTCCAAAAGATGATCTTTATTGTAATTTTTATTTTTTACTGAATCTGACTCACAAGTAAAATTATTACTTTTATTTGTCATAGAATTACACATTTATTTTTTACCAGTTTAATAGTCAAAAAAAGGTTTTTTTACTTATTTTTTTTTCGATCAACAGCTTTTAAGAATTTTTTTCTTAAGCGAATAGATTTTGGAGTAACTTCGATTAATTCATCACTATTTATCCATTCCATTGATTCTTCTAGTGTCATCTTCTTTGGAGGTGAAATTTTTACTGAATCATCAGAACCAGAAGCACGCATATTTGTAAGCTTTTTCTTTTTAGCAGGATTCACATCTAGGTCATTTTCTCTACTATGTTCACCAATAATCATACCTTCATAAGTTTCTTGAGTTGGCTTAACAAACAAAGTTCCTCTGGGTTGCAAACCATCTAAAGCATATGCTGTAATTGCTCCTTTTTCCATAGAAATCATTGACCCGCTTGATCTTCCAGCAAGCTTACCAACGTAAGGTGCATATTCAAAAAAACGGTGATTAATCAAACCTGTTCCTCGAGTGTTTGTAATAAATTGGCTTCTAAAACCAATTAAACCACGTGAAGGAATTTTAAATTCAAGCCTAATTTTACCATCATCATAGTGATTCATATTTAAAAGTTCAGATTTTCT
Organism: Candidatus Babelota bacterium; assembly: GCA_042576165.1. Lineage (GTDB taxonomy): Bacteria > Babelota > Babeliae > Babelales > UASB340 > JBHPBZ01. The sequence continues at coordinate 6,846 of JBHPBZ010000005.1, forward strand.
TTTCCCAAGCCCCTCCATAACAACTCCTTGATATTTTTCATCAATATCAATAGTTAGTTTTTCAAAAGGCTCACACTTCACTCCATCAATTTGCTTATAAATCACTTCAGGAGCAGAAATTGATAACTCAAATCCCTCTCTACGCATATTTTCTATAAGCACTCCAAGGTGTAATTGACCTCTTCCAGATACTTTAAAAGTTTCTGCCGAATCGGTTTCTTCTACACGAAGTGCAATATTTGTTTTCAATTCTTTAAATAATCTGTCCCTTATTTGGCGGGATGTTAAAAGTTTTCCTTCACGTCCCGAAAAAGGTGAACTATTTACAGAAATATAAACAGATAGAGTTGGCTCGTCTATTGCAACATAAGGCAACTCAAAAGGTTTATCAATATCACAAATAGTGGTCCCTATTGTAATTTCTTTTTCAAAACCAGTTACTGCAACAATATCTCCAAATTTAGCACTATCTACTTCTTTTCTATCTAAACCCTCAAATTTATAAATCTTTGTTGTACGGATAGGAGAACTATGTTTACCATCTTTACAACAAATTATTTGATTGCCAACGCTCATTTCCCCACTAAAAATTCTTCCAATTCCTATTCGACCGAGATAATCGGAATAATCTAAATTTGTAATTAGAAATTGTAAAGAATCTACTTTTGAAATTGGCGCCGGAACGTGCTCCAAAATCATGTCAAAAAGAGGCTGCATTGTTCCTTCTGTTGCTTTTGGATCTAACGATGCAAATCCCAATTTAGAAGAACCATACAAAACAGGAAAATCCAAGTGCTCTTCGTTTGTAGCAATATCTAAAAACAAATCATGAACTTCTGATTCAACTCTTTGGATATCAGCATCTTTACGATCAATTTTATTTATCAAAACTAGCGGTTTTAAATTTAAAGCTAAAGCTTTCTGTAAAACAAATCTTGTTCCTGGCAATGGTCCTTCTGCAGCATCAACGAGTAACAAAAAACCTTCAACCATCTGTAAAGTTCTTTCTACTTCTCCTCCAAAATCCATGTGACCAGGAGTATCAACAATATTTATTTTAGCTTCAGGCAAATTTATGGAAGTATTTTTTGCAAGAATCGTTATCCCACGCTCTTTTTCAATATCATCCGAATCCATAACCCTATCTGACTGATCTTTTACTTCAAGCATTCCTGATTGCTTAAGCATTTCATCAACTAAAGTTGTTTTTCCGTGATCAACGTGTGCAATAATTGCAATATTGCGTATATCATCTCTTTGTTTAATACTCATCTTACTTCCATTAGTTTAAATTTTTATTTATGAGCCATAGCCTTTAATAACAGCTTATTTTGTACCTAAAATTTATCAAAAACAGTAGATTAAAATTTTAGCCCCACCATAACACTTAAGAATCTCAACCTTGTTGATATTTTATCACATTTTTAGGATATCATACATAAATAAAATTTCAATATGAAAAATAATTCTCGACTTTTCTAATTAAAAAATCACAAAAAAGTCGTTTTATCTTAAAAACCTATTTTTTAAGATAAAACGACTAAAAGCTTCCTGAAAAAACTACTTAATTTTAATTCAAATCATCTTTATGCTTTTTCACAAATATAGGTTTTTCTTGTTTTTTAAAACCTAAAGATTTTTTAATTGTTTTCCACCAACTTTCTTCTTTATTCAAATCAGAATCAGAATCAGAATCATCTATTATTTCAATTTTACGTTTTTTTCTCTTTGGTTTTTTTTCTTGTGTTTCATTTTTATCTTTACTCACAGTAATTTCATCAAATTCTCTCTTTTTATTATATTTCTTATGAGTTTTTTTTACTTCTTGATCATTACTATCAAACGAACAAACTTCTATTATTTTTTGATTGCATACAGGACATTTTGAATTTTCGATATTATAAACAATATTTTCTACAATTTCATATCCATCTTGAGTAGTATATTCAACTGTTTTAATATCTTCTTTTGGCAACATACATTTATCTATGCAATCTTTACAAAAAACATGGTTACAACCTTTAATATAAACTAAAAAATTTTGTGATTTTTCTTCAAAATCAACAGATCTTGAAAAACAGATTGGACATTTATCATCTTTATTTATATTTTTAACTGTTTTTTTTCCAGAAAAACTTGATGTTGAATTCATAACTCTTGCAGCTATCTTATTATTCTCTTTTTCTTTATTTTGTTGATTAAAATAACAATCTAAAACTGCCTCAATACTCGCATTCTGTAATTCAAACCTACGAATTAAATCTTCGATTGTTTTTTTTTCATCAACTTCTAAAACTATACAAATTTCTGAAATATTTTCATTTGATATTTTTTTGGGATTTTGCATTGCAAAAACCAAATTTGTACTAAATAGTACATAAAATAAAGAAATCTTTTTAATATTTTTACTCATTATAACCTCGCATTTTTTATGAAAAATTTGTTTAAAAAATTAAATTCAACTTATATATTAAAAACATATAATTTTATTATGTATTATTTTGAGAGATTTTAAAAATGCATAAAAATGACACTATTTTGCTATTTCTAAGCTAAAAACCGCAAAATTTGCTAAAAAGCCTCTCCCAAGGTCAAATACCAAGCATAAGCTCCATCGTTAGAAAATCTATGCTTCCACTTCCACCCAATATCAAAGCGTAAGGCACCTATCGGAGTTTTATATCTAAAACCAAAACCGGTTGAAGGATACCAGCAACCCTTAAATCCAGGAAATCCGGACTGACTAAGAATTCCAATATCCTGAAAAATAACCCCTCTAAATAATTTATAAATTGGAAATCTAAATTCAATATTTCCATTTATCATGCTATTTCCACCCTGAATTGTATACTCTTTTTCTATAATCCCACCATCTCTTTTGACCTCTAAAATACCTACAGGAGGAAGTGAATCTTTCTCATATCCTCTTACGGAATAAGGCCCACCTAAATAAAAGCGCTCATTAGGAAGAATTTGATTGAATTTTTGGTTAAAAATATGTCCAAATCTTAATCTTAATCCTAGTACTATATTTTTATAAATCGAATTAAAATATGATTCTTCAAACATAAGTTTTGTAAAAATCTTCCCCTTTCTTTCTGGAATCATAAACTTTAAAGAAAAAAATGTTAAATTCCCATTTTTTACATCTAAACGATCATCCAATTTATCCACCAAAAAACTTGGTTCTAAAAAAAAGAATGGCAGTGTTTTATTAATCATTTTTTTATTAAATTTTATGTTGCCTCGTACTTGTGTTATTTTTACCCATTCATTTCCAGCATTTACTCCACAAAAATATCCCTTATTATATTCATTACTTAAACCCAAAGATACTCCGTTTTGAATAGCCTCATAGGCGTGTCCACTTTGTAATATCTGAACAGGATGTGTATATTTATTTGCATACAATTTACATTTCCCCATCAAAACAGAATCTTTTAGATTCAAATTAAATGGATACGGAATTTGATAATCCGCATTAAGTTTTCTTTCCCAACGAGTAAAATCTGCATTTAAAATCAACTTATCAGCACGACTTGTTAAGTTTTTAACTACAAGTGATGTTCCTACTTTATAAGTCGAAGATCTTTTAAAAATAAAATTCTTGCTTGTTAAAAAGTAACCTAGGCGTAATCTTGCCTGAAGTGGATCATCATCAATTAAATTTAAGATTACCGGTCTATTAATATCATTTTTTTCTTTAGAAATTTTATGTGGTTGAAATTGAATATGCTTGAATATATCTAATCTTTTTAACATTCTTCTTGTTTTTTCTAATTTTTTATAATCCCACAAATCCCCTTGCTTAAACTGCATTTCTTTTAATATCCTATAAAAAGGTAATCTTGTATCACCATCAATTATCACTTTCCCAAATTTTATTCTAGGCCCCAGTTCTACTTTCCAATGTATGGATGTTTTAGTTTTTACTTCGTTGCTTTCATTTAAGTCTATTGGAATATGAATAAATTTAGGTTGCACAAAAACATACCAATATCCCTGTTGCTGAAAATGCTTAAGTAAAAAAGATTGTTGTTTATGTAACCAGTCAGGATCAAATGATAATAAATTTTTATTATCATCCAAATATGATAAATAATCTTTTTTCTTAAAAACTTCTGCTTCTTCTAACTCTTTAAATCCCTCTACATTGCAACCGCCAAATAAACGCCTAACTCCTTTATTTACAAATAAAACCACTTTGAATTTTTTATTTTGAATAGTACTTATAAATTCATCGTTAATTATATTTGTTAATCCATAATTATATGACTCAAAAGTACCAACAATCTTTGTATCCAAGACCTCAAAATCCCAAAATCCATTTTTTTTATAAAAACTCTTCAGCTTAGAGATCCCTTTTTGCAAAAGATTTTCATCATATACCCCCTTATTTAACAATTCATAAAAAAACAAAGTAGAATCTACATCTAAAATTATTTTACTTTCTTTTATGATTAATTTTTCAATTATAGTTGGATCATTCTCTTTTATTTTAAAAACAATATTGTTATTTTTTTTTATTTGATAATCTATTTTGACATCCAAATAACCATTATTATGGTACTCCTGTATCAATTGTTCACAAATAATTTCAGGAAGGTAAAACCATGAAGGATAATCTAACCCCAAAATTTCTTGTCTAATTTTTTTATCTGAAAATAGATTATTTCCTATAAATGAAATATTAATTTTTTTATCTAATTTTATCTTTAAAATTAGAGTCAATCTATTTTTATCTTTATTGATAAGTCTCTTAATAGAAATATGACATTCTAAAAAACCTTGCTTCTTAAAGAATTTTCTTATTCTACGAACTTCTTTTTCTACAATTGATCTTGAATATTTTTTTGATAGTAATTTTAAACCAACCCTTTTTTCTAATGAACTAACTTTTATTGCATCTTGATATAATGGCAATTCAAAAGTTACCTTCTCAATAAAAAACTCGCTTCTTTTATCTATAAAAATTTTTGCAATAATTGTTTTATTAAATTTTTCATAAATTAATTCATCTTTTACCAAACAATTAAAATAGCCATTTCTATAAAGATAATTCTTAATGTTTTTTATTGATTCTTCATGAACCAGAATATCAAAAACATCTCCCGCTTGTTGTTGATATAGATTTGCATACTGATGCTTATCAAACCAAACTCCCTTAATAGAAAGCTTTTTGAATAACCAATTCGAACTTAAAATAAAATGTAAATCATAGCCTTTGTGTGTATAATTTATATTTATATCCACATTAAAAAAACGCTTCTTTAATAATAATTCTTTTTTAGTTTTTTTTAACTCATCATAAGTAATATTGGTTTTAGATTTTAAACCAGTAAGATGTAAAAATTCTTCTTTGCTAAGTGGAACATCGGATTTGAATGTTATCTTATTTATACACAAGCAACTAGAACCTTTAGATTTGATAGTTTCATTTTTTATGAATAAATCATTACTGAATATATAATCCCGAAATACAAAAAAAAACAAAAAGAATATACAATAACTTTTACTCGTCACGCTTAGCTCCAGTGATGGTTCAAAATATAGCTAACTTTACTATTTTCGTTTGATTTTGTATTCTTTTGTTTGATATAGTTTCTTATGGCCCTATCGTCTAACGGTTAGGACGTTGCCCTCTCACGGCAGAAATAGGGGTTCGATTCCCCTTAGGGTCACCAAGTATAAAAGCAAAATAATAATTTGAGTATTTTAAAATTATTTGTTTTTATTTTCTCCAATAATCCTGAACACACCACGAAAATCTCTTTCTGGAATCAAAGGTTCAACTATAATATTTTCTACCTTTGATTTGGGAGAACCCTTATATAACGCATCAATAAAATCATCTAATTTCTCTGATAACCCAGCAGCATTGATCAAAACGCTTCCATCTTCCGCGTTATGAGCAGTACCTTCTATTCCTAATTTATAGGCAACTTTTTGCACAAATTGCCTATACAATACATCTTGAACTTTACCAACCACTCTAATCTTCAAACACCTTTTCATTATTTCCCCTCTTCTTCTTTTATTAATTTAACGATTAAAACTATCAAAAGGTTTTTTTATTTGTCAAAATAAATAAAATTAAATAAGTTGGCGGTAAAGATTTAAATGTTTATCTACCATATTTTTATTATAAAAATCATCCAAACTATCTTGGTAAATACTTAATTTTTGTGATAAATCTCGATCCAAAATGATTTCTTCCATTTTCTTTGCAAGATAGTCCCACCTACCAGGCTGTATTAAAAATCCATTTTTGCCATTAAATATTACCTCTGAAATACCAGAAATATTATATGAAATAACAGGCAATCGGCTTAAGCGTGCTTCTATAATAGCGCAAGGAAGACCCTCCCAAAGAGAGCTCATTGCAAATAAATTCCATTGCTTTACATACTGTGAGGTATCATTTTGCCATCCAAGGAGTTGAATTTGTAATGTTAATTTATTTAAATAAATCCATTCTTCAATCTGTGGCCTTAAAACACCATCCCCAATAATTTGTAGTGTAGGCCTAATTGATTTCTGTTTTATAAGTTCATTTTGAGTAACTCTTTTAAATGCTTTCAAAAGATCAAAAACATTCTTTTGAGGTTTTAAGCACGAAATAGTTCCTATCACAAAATTTTTATGTAATGGAAAATTTTTAATTTTAACGGATGCTCTAAATTTTTCTTGCACCTTGACTGCTGGAAGATAAAATTTTTCCCATTCAACCGCCGCCCGTATTAAAGAATTTTTTTGTTCAAACTTTGATAGATATTTTTTTCCAATTTCAATATCATTTCTCGAAACACAAATATAGTGAGTTGTTATAAAAGATGTAAAATACTCAATTAGATAAATTATTGTCCATACTATTTTATTCTGAAATTCATGAAATCCAAAACCATGGACCGTATGAACTCTTACCCTAACTCCAGCAAAAAAAGCCGCCCATCGCCCTAAAATTCCGGCCTTTGTACTATGTGTATGTACAATTAAATCTTTATTTTTTTTTTTAAGTTCCTTAATTTTTTTTATCAGCTGAAAAAATGTTTTAATTTCTCTAAATAAATTTTTTATACTAACTTCACGCTTAAAATCATTTAATAAATACGTATTCCCAATTTTTTTAGCCTGGGAAATCAAAACACCCTGAGAACCAGAAATCAAACTGCTAAAACTTTTTTTTTCTTTAATCCCCTTTAATAAGGCAAGACAAACTTTTTGAGCACCTCCAAGTTCAAGCTTTGTTAGAATATAAAGAACTGAAACTTTTTTTTTACTTTCCATTCTTACCTTTTTTTATTTTTTAAAAATTTAACGTTAATTTTAATTAATTAAAATGTTTTTGTAAGCAAAAAAAGAGCAATGATTAAACAATAAATTACAGAAGATTCTATAAAAGCCTGTGCAAGAATAGTACTTCTAAATAAGGAAGAATAATTATCAGGATTAAGAGCTAATTCTTCACAACCCTTTGCTCCAACATTACCCGCAGCAATTGGAGTACCCAGACAACCCAAGCCTGTTGTAATCGCAGCCATTAAAAATCCTACCGACGAAGAAAAAGGAGTATTTGTTACAGAAACATATATAAGCAAAATAGAAACTAGAAGAGAAAAAATGAGAGGCGTTTGTATTATTGCTTCATTAATAATAGAAAAAGTAAAAATTTTACTATATGCATCCTTATTTAAACCAACTGCCCTACTAGAATATCTAGTAAATATTGCTTGACCACAAGAAGGACCTATCGATCCAATAGCAATACAAAGACAAGCTGAAAAATATTTTACACCTTCATAAATACTTATTGTTTCATTTAGATTTGCCTTAACCATTAAAACTAAAACAAATGCAAACACAACAGGTGCTTCTATCATTGACTGTGCAATTAACATTAAAGTAACAATTTTTTGTGAAAAAAAAGGTTGCCGCGCAATTGATTTACAAGTTGATTTTACAGCAAAACTAGATGCGATACTTATTGCCAAAGCAGAAACTCCTATAGCTAGAGCCATTCCTAATTCGGCAATAGCAATAGGCATTGTTACTACTTTAGTACCAAATAAAGTTAAAAGAGCTATGACCAAAGTAAAAAGCACACCACTTTCGATAAATGCTAATCCTATGACCATTGTTCTAAATATTTGATCATTCCCAACTGGCTGACGTGACATTGAACCTACACCACTACATGCTCCAATTCCTTGACCTATTCCTGCCCCAATTGACCCAAAACATATTGCTATTCCAGCTGATAAGTAGTGTAAGATTTCGGGAGTTACCATTAAAAATTTCTCCTATTCAACATATGCATCTTCCTTTTGAATGGCAACTGAAAGATATGTAATTGCCAACATTGCCAAAACAAATGCCTGTACAGCACCTTCAAAAATTCCAAAAAACATTTGCGTTCCTGCAACAAAAAATATTGCTATCAATAAAGATTTTAATGCAAATTGCAGTACCTTATGCCTTTGTAAATCAATAAATTTATTTATTAAAAAATAAATAACCAAACCACCTAAAGAAAAACCAATAAACCATGTTTTATAAATTGATATAGAATTTACAAGTATTAAAAAAATTATCGATCCACCTAAAATATTCCCAAAAAGCCTAAAGGCCATTGATGCAATCTTTGCAACTTCTCCAACCAAATTTAACGGCAATAAAACAAAAAAAGGCTCTGTAAATTCCTTAAAAAAAGGTCCTATTCCGTGGATTTTAATTTTTTGATATTGAACATAAAAAAATATCAAACATCCTAAAGCCAAAGTAGTATTTAAATCTTTAGTCGATTCTTCTATATATGGAATCAAACCCACAATCGAACAGGATAAAGTAAAGAAAAATATTGTTGCTACAAAAGCAAAATATTTTTCTTTAAATTGTTTTCCAAATGATTCTCTACACAAATCATTAAAAAAGCTAACAGATTGTTCAAATATTACAGAAACAACATTTAAATCTTTTTTTAGAAATAAACGAGCAATTAAAACCAACACAAAAAGAATTGCCATGGCAATCCATGTGTTCTGAATTGTATGTGGATGCATTCCCCAAAACTTACTTGTTAACCCAAATTGTTCTAATGGTTTTATTACTTTATCAGCAAAAATAGCTATTTTCATCTTCTAAACTTACCTAATTTTATTTGGTTTTTATTGCTACCAATATATAGTACCAAAATGAAATCATAAAACTTACTAATGCTACAAGTATATTGATTTTAGTTTTAAAAAATAAAAATACAAAAATACTTATTAAAAATAAATGAAAAACAATATAAAACAAAATTGGCAGTATAAAATTCTTATTATTCGAATTTAATTCTGTATTTCTTTTAATTTTATATATTTTTTTCAAATTTAAATAAAAGACTTTTTTGTACAAAATACCCAAAATAAGTCCAACAAAAATTGATTGGACAATAACAAATAACATAAATACCTTTTATTAAAAACATGTAAAATAAAGAATAATATTTATTTTACATGTTTTTAATTTTTTTTAATACCCAGTGATCCTTTAAGCCGAAAGATCAATTATATACCAACTTACTTATTTGTCAGGACTTACGCATTTTTCGAAAGTTCTGTGTAGATCAATCCCTCGATACAATTTACAGAGCAAATCACTCGGGATGAACGGCCTCGATACAATTTACAGAGCAAATCACTCGGGATGAGCGGTATGTTTATAGAAATTGTATAAAGGCTGTTTATCCTGTTTGATATAACAAGTTGAAAGTTCTGTGTAGATCAATCCCTCGATACAATTTGCAGAGCAAATCACTCGGGATGAACGGCCTCGATACAATTTGCAGGGCAAATCACTCGGGATGAGCGGTATGTTTATAGAAATTGTATAAAGGCTGTTTATCCTGTTTGCTATAACAAGTTGAAAGTTCTGTTTCCACCTTTAAATCTTTGTACTGCCTGGCTAGCACTAACTGTTTGCTTTAAAAAAACTATCATAACGCGAGTTCGATAACTCAAAATTTTTCGTTTCACATATAAGATCAACCTGCCAAATACCGCTCATCCCGAGTGATTTGCTTTGCAAATTGTATCGAGGCCGTTCATCCCGAGTGATTTGCCCTGCAAATTGTATCGAGGGATTGATCTACACAGGACCTTAAACAAATACGTAAGGCCTGTATCTGTTTAAAGTTCTGCAAAATTCCTTTACGATTTAAAATCGACTTTTTTTGTCTTCTTTATAATCAATTCATTGATTTTCAGTTAGTTAAAAATGTAAGATAATGATAGGAATTAAGGCAAAATGCCCGACGGGGCACAAAATGCAGGTTGAAATAATGTAATTAATAAAAAAAGGAGAAAAAATGAAAAAGATTAATTTTTTGAAAACTTTTTTGTTTATGATAGCGTTAGTTTGGATTTCTTGCTCCGCAGCAACTGTAACCATTCAAAAAGGTTCCGGTATGCCAACAGCAGGAGCTGGCCAAAGTCCCATAGTTGCAATAAAAGTTATGCAAAATAATATCAACATCATTCCTAAAGAATATCAATTACAAACTCGGGGATTTGAAGGTCTTATCGATATAACAAATCAAGATTTTAACTTAGATCTAAAACCAGGAGAATCAATTAAAATTTTTGCAGAAGTTTTTGGTGGAGTAATACCCGGCGGAGGACTTAGTTATTTTAACAACCAAACAGATATTTATTATATAACCGCATCTGAAAACGAAAATATAGTCATTCAAATTAACTTAAGTAATAAAAAAGTACAGTTCCAAACAACACGAATACCTGTTATACAAAAAACTGATTCTATGGAACAAGTAAGCGAAATAGAAACAGAAGAAATGACAGAAAATCAATATTAATTGTCTATTAATTAAAAGAGTTTTCAATAATATTTTTGAAAAATATTGCTTTTTGTATTAAAAGACTTATAGATTAATAGTGGACATGAGATAAGCCTTTGCTACCTCGGCTCTCTTGATTAATTAGTACTCTATAGGTTAAAAAGGCTTAATCTGATAAAAAATTGGGTTTCTAAACTATTAGGGGGAAAAAATGAAAAAAGTTATTTTATTAGGGACAGTTTTATTAGCCTTTATTGGATTTTATTCTAAATGTGAAGGATATACCACAAGTGCGGGATATCATTTTTTAACCATCCAAAAAGATACAACTCTTACATCCGCACCAGCACCACATGCTACCGTACAAGTAAAAATCAGCATTAATGGTGTTGTACAAAAAATTCAAGATAGAACAGATAGCTACGATAATTATACAGATATAAGCAATAGTCCAATAATCATAAAGGTAAACCAGGGAGATAAGATAGTACTTTCAGCTAAGATTTTTAAAAACATAACAAGATGGGGTACTGGAATAACAGAGTTTACCGTATTTCACTATAATTTCAGCGATCAATTTTTATTCAACTATGGACGTGATATGAATATAACAATAGGTCCAAGAGGAATAATTAAAAATTAAACAAAAAACATTACCAAAATTAAGTGCGAGCAAAAGCTCGCACTTAATTTTAAACAAAATAAAAATTATGAAGAAAATTATTTTTTTATTTTTACTAACTACATTATTTATTAACTGTTCTGCATATAAATTAAAAATTAGAACAGGCAACATTCCAATATTAAATTATAAATTGTATGCAAAAGTTTTACTATCTATTGGTGAACCTATAAGTAAATCTATCGATAAAGCTATAAACAGAGATGATAAAGACGGATTTCAGGATATAACCAATCAACCTTTAGAGGTTGATATTGCACCTAAACAAAGGGGATGGTTCAAAGTTAAATTCATTTTGGTTACAAGAGATGGTAAAAAAGTACAACTTGAGGACTCCTATCCAAAAAATGCAACCTATAAATTTAATAATCACTTTGAAATGTATAATGATCTAAGTTTTAGAATTGATTCAACAAACATTGTTACCGGTAATTTATCGAACTTAACTATTGTAAAAGAGTAAATTTACTTACCGTTTTTTCTATATAACATTATTCCAGCAACAATCAAAATGATAACCAAAAGTGCAATAACAAAATTTAATATACATCCCATTAGTGGCCGTAGGTACGTCCAACATAGGTTAAAATACTCTGTTTTAAGACCTTCCCCGTTTGGACTACCCATCGGGCCACCTTGTGCAAAAATGGAATCCCTAGATATTAAAATAAACAGTATCGTAAATATTTTTTTCATCAAACTAGTTTTTTTTAAAAAACTTTTTATAAATTTTAATAGCAACAATGATAGCTATAATTATCAGTGCTATTAAAGCTACGATTTTAATTATTTTTATAATAAAAGCACCTGCAAGAAATAAGCCTATTTTTTCTACAAAACCAGGCTTGATGCCTTTTGTTACATCCATAATTTCGCCCAAAGCACTTAATTTGTATGACGTAAATAAAAATATACTTAAAATTGAGCATATAAATTTTTTCATTACTTTATCCTTTATTTTAAAACAACTTACTTTTTGAATTTAATTTGTAGAATCTATTATTGCAAGAGTTAGTTAAAGTAACTTTGATAATTTCCTATGATAACTAATTGCAAAATGATGTGCATAATCGCGAATAGCAATTAAAATCTGACTACTATAATTATGTTGATTTAACTTTTTACCAGTAACCAATTTTTTAGAAAAAACGGTTTCTTCTTTTTTTGCAATACTAGCAACTTGAACATCAGGTAATATTTTTAAAATTGAATTAAGTTGACCTTTTCCCCCATCAATTAATATCAAATCCGGTATATTTTTTTTATCAGCATATCTTCTTTTTACAATTTCTTGTAAACATGCACAATCATCTTGATGAACAACATCCTTAATTTTAAACCTTCTAAAATTATCTTTATCTGGCTCACCATCCTTAAATCTTATACAAGAGCCAACCATAAAATGTCCTTGCTTATGAGAAATATCAAAACAATCAATAGTATGTGGTTCAATATCAAGTTTTAATAATTTTTTTAAAGATTGGGACAAACTTTTTTGTCTATTGATTTCTTCTTGTGCATGAATAGTTGCAAGATTAACCAAATTTAAAAAATGGCCTTCCCTGGGTTTTAAAATTAAAATATTGTGATTTTTTTTATTCCATTGTTTTAAAAAATCCTGATAAAGAATCTTATTATCTTTATCTAAATCAAAATTAATAAGAATTGTATGAGGACAATCAAAACTGCGATAATAACTTAAAAAATAATCTAAATAATTTTTTTCATCATATAACCCAAAAGACAAAGAAAATATCTTTTTAGTTTTTATAGCTGAATTTTTTTCTGAAAACAAAAATAATGCTTTCTGATTTTCAGATAATATCCAAATATCCTTACCACCAAAACTTTTGAATAACGAATCAGGGGAATTAATAGTATCAATCACCTCAAATACTTTATAAAAAGCTTTGTAATACTCATGTAAATCTTTTGAACGCTCAAATTCTAAATTTAAGTTACTTTCTTTAATCTTTTGCTCTAGATAGGTTAAGAACTTTTTGTGTCCTTTCTTTAAAGCTATCTTTGCTAATTCAAGCCTTTTTATGTATTTATTTTTATCAAAATCTATCCTACAATTTCCCGCACAATTACCAATGTGATACTCAAGACAGCCTGTATCAATCTTTTTTTTACACAAATTTAATTTAAAAGTTTTTGTTAAAAAGTTATAAACTTTTCTTGGTGATCCTTTTTCTAAAAAAGGACCAAAATATGTTCCTTTTTCTTTTTTGTTTCTAACTATTTTAATTTCTGGCAATGCATTGTACGGTGAAGTAATTAGTAAATACAAAAATGGCTGTCCAAATTTTAACAAAATATTAAATTTAGGCATATTCGATCTTATTAGTTCTGCTTCCAAAAGCATTGCTTCCAGTTCATTTTTTGTAACTATTTTATCGATATTGCTACAAGAATTAACTATTAAATCAGATTTTAAATCACGGCTACTCTCTTTAAAATAACTTGAAACCCTTCTTTTTAGATTTTTTGCTTTGCCTATATAAAGAATTTGATCATTTTTTTTAAAAAGATAAACTCCCGGCAATGCCGGCATATTTTTTGCTTGCTCTAAAATATCACTCTTATTCTTGCTAATAGACTTATTCATCATATTACGATGCTAGCTATATTCGACTAAAAAGTCATTTATTGCTTAAGAAGTCTTATTTATTAAGCAATAAATGGTTTCTACCCCAAAATATCTAAGAACAAAAAAAATAAACCTCAAAGGCTTCTTTTTTTGTATAACATCCCTCGATACAATTTCTCTAAAAGAGAAATCACTCGGGATGAGCGGGATGTAGATAAATTGTATCTAAACTGCTCATCACAATCCCTCGATACAATTTGCAAAGCAAATCACTCGGGATGAGCGGGATGTAATGCCATTCATCCTGAGTGATTTGCTTTGCAAATTGTATCGAGGCCGTTCATCCCGAGTGATTTGCCCTGCAAATTGTATCGAGGCCATTCATCCTGAGTGATTTGCTTTGCAAATTGTATCGAGGCCGTTCATCCCGAGTGATTTGCCCTGCAAATTGTATCGAGGGATATTTAGAATAAATTATATCGAAGCCTATCACCCCATTTGCTTAACAAAAAGAAATTATATCAATGCCGTTCATCCCTATCCCGAGTTATCGAACTCACGTTAAATTAAGTAACCTGAATTAACAAAATGTTTAGAGAAATTATGTCGAAGCTATTCATCACCTCCCTCGATACAATTTCTCTAAGAGAGAAACCACTCGGGATGAGCGGGATGTTTAGAACAAAGTTTATCGAAGCTATTCATCACGTTTGCTATAACAGAAAGAAATTATATCAATGCCGCTCATCCCGAGTGATTTGCTTTGCAAATTGTATCGAGGGATTGTTTAATTATTTAATTTTTTTAGAAAACATTGAAAAAAAACAAAAAAATTAATCAAAATGGTTGATGCCAGAAATTTAACTACTTATACATATAAAGAAGAATTAGCAAATAATATTACTAAAAATATTCCTGAATACCAAAAACTTATGTCTAAAATTTTAGAAATTACGGCACAAGACTTATAAAATCACCGCACCAACAATACTTTAATCGACAAATCCAGTGGCACTAAATATTAAGCATACAGTAGAAAAAAAGCCAAACTTTTAGCACTTATTGCAAAATAACACACCACATGTTATGATTTTCGCATACTGTAGTATATGATTTTCATAAATTGGAGTTGCAAATGTTCATTAAAAGAGACTTAACCTCAGATATAAAATTGGGTGCTAATCAAAGTCCTGTAATTGCTATTATTGGCCCTCGTCAATCAGGAAAAAGCACATTAGTTAAAAAAATTTTTCCTAATCACACATATCTAGACATACAGGATGCCGAATTATTTTCTTTTGCTAATAATGATCCAAAAGGTTTTTTAAATAATTATCAAAACCACAAAGGATTAATAATTGACGAAGCACAATATGCTCCCAAATTATTTTCTCAAATCAAGGTAGAGGTAGATAAAAATCCTCGTCCTGGATATTACATATTATCCGGCTCACAAAACTTCTTATTGCACGAAAAGATTAGTGAGTCTTTAGCTGGTCGGGTTTATTTTTACAAACTACTTCCTTTTTCTATAAAAGAATTAAAAGAAACAAAATTTTTATGCCCCAAAACTGAAGATCAAATATTCAAAGGTTTTTACCCTAGAGTTTATCAACCAAACATTGATTTCTCTCTGTATTATGAAAATTACATTTCAACTTATGTCGAAAGAGATATAAGAAATATTAAAAATATTGATAATATTCTTGCCTTTCAAAAGTTTATGCAACTATGTGCGCTTAGAATAGGCTCAACGTTAAACTTTACTGATTTAGCAACAAATTGTGGAATTAGTGTTGCAACAACTAAAAGCTGGTTAAGTTTACTTGAAACAAGTTTTATACTATTTTTGTTACCCTCTTATCATAATAATCTGGGAAAACGAATTACAAAATCTCCCAAATTATATTTTTATGATGTTGGTCTTGCTGCAAAACTTATGGGTGTAGGATTAAACACGATTATTAAAAACAGAACAATTCATGGAGCTCTTTTTGAAAACATGATTATTGTAGATATTATAAAAAATCTTAATATTAAACATCGTCATTATACTTTAACGTTTTTTAGAGATACAAATCAAAATGAAATTGACTTAATAATAGAAATTGACGGAAAAACAATACCGATAGAAATAAAATCATCTCAAACAATCAATAGCAGTTTTTTTGACACGTTAACATGGTTTAATAATAAAATAGATAATGATCAAAAAGCTGTAGTTATTTATGGAGGAGATGAAAATCAACAAAGATCTCATGGAAAAGTTATTTGTTGGAAAAACTTAGATAAAGATCTATTGTAACGCGAGTTAGATAACTAAAAAGTTCTTTAAAAAAGCATAACCTCACAAGAGCGGCCATCCAATACAGACTCTACTAAGTTCGTAGTTTATAAAAATCTTCTTATTTATATAACATAAAGTTTATCTAAGTTGCTCATAACAATCCCTCGATACAATTTGCAAAGCAAATCACTCGGGATGAACGGCCTCGATACAATTTCTCTAAGATAGAAACCACTCGGGATGAGCGGGATGTAGATAAATTGTATCTAAAACGCTAATACACTCCCTCGATACAATTTGCAAAGCAAATCACTCGGGATGAGCGGTATTTGGTAGGTTGATTTTATATGTGAAACGAAAAATTTTGAGTTATCGAACTGGCGTTTGTATAACAAAATAAGCAGAAAACTTGTAGAAATATTTTTTAAAACAACAAAGGTTTTGAATATTCTTGATAGGATTATTTGCTTTGCAAGTTTGCATCTGCGTTAGATAACAAGCTGAGTTTAGGCATCCAGCCGTAATGCGCTGCTAATTCAGCGACTAGGCCCAGCCTTCGCTAAAGCTTACGCCGTCGCTAAACACCTACGCCAAGGCTACGGCGCTCAAGAAGCTATTGCGCACATGTCGGCGGGCAGGCAGGTATAACGGTTATGTGTTTTTTACAAACCGAGTTTAGGCATTCAGCCGTAGTGCGCTGCGCAGACAGCGACGTGGCGATTAAAATGCCTATTGTCTGAGGTTTGTTTAGGGGATCTAAAAAGGGTCTCCCTTTTTTTGCCGGGGTTGGTAAGGGGTGCTGCAACGAGCACCCCTTACATAAATTTTGTATTAATTTTGAAAAAAATTAATGGATCCTGAAATAAGCCATCGCTAAACATCTACGCTAAAGCTTACGCCGTCGCTAGAAACTATAGCCCACAAGTAAATTCAGGATGACAAGCACAAAAAGATCAAAAAAACATAAAAACAAATAATATAACTAAACAACTAAATAAAAAACAAAATTTTAATTTAAAAAAATTTAGCCCCGGAAGAAATTCCGGGGCTTTGTAAAAATAATTTTGTAAAAAAATTATTTTTAGAATTTGACGTTAACACCACAATGTGCATCGCCTTCACGTTGAACATATTGTCCAGCGAATGTATATGATCCACCAGCAAATGCTTGTAACCATGGGCAAAGTTGATACTGACCTTCAAAGCGAATTTTATGTGCAATTGATTCTGTGTTTTTCTCTGCAAGACTGTTGCTTAAATTTGCTGCATTACTTGTTCCATCGTTATTATCACCATAAAAAGGAGTCATTTGAGTTCGTTTAAAGTGAATGTCATCTTTAGTTTTGTAGTAGAATTCATAACCTAATGTAGAAGAAATATCTTTTGTTTTTGGATGGAAGAAATTGAAATCTAATCTTGTTATAAAGTACCACCAATCAACATCCGCACCAACACATGGACCAATATTTTTTACATCAGATCCTTCAAATACAGCACATCTGTTTTCGGTTCCTTCAAATGCATAAGCTCCCGTGAGATCTAATTTCACATTTAACCAGCTTAGTGGTTCCCATGCAACAAGACCACCAAAACGGATTTCCCAGTGTTCGCCGTTTCCGGTATGAACATTGTATGGATTGTTGCAATAATCATCATTTACACCAGTTGGGAAACGAAGGCCCAAGAAAACTTCTCCTACCCATTCATCAGAGAACATGTATTCAAATAAAAGATCTAAATCAATGTCACCAAGGCTTGAACGTCTTGATGTTTCCATCTCATAACCTGCGGCATCATAAAGCCATTGATATGGACTCTCTTTTGCTCGCTCTGCTGCCAATGTAATTGCATCATCAATGCTTTTTGCACCGGAAGTTAAATTACCAATAGTCCAACCTAAAGCTATCCACATTTTCTTCAACTGATCGACCTGTGTCTGTGTACGAGCATTATATGCAAAAGGTGCATAATCCTGATTATCGACAAAGAAAGAGATTCCTTTTGCATAGTTATCTTGCAAAGCAGCAGCAGCAGATGTTCCATCAGCATTGACTTTCATGTCAGTAAAATTTCTTGCTACATTATCTGAAAAGTTATTTGCCCAACGATATTTATCATAACCATCTGCGGCAATACCGCTTGGCACGCCTGGTTCTTGAGGTTGATTTTTATCAACTTCATTGTAAATAACACCAGCAAATTTTGCAATTTCACTGTTCATTTTTTTACCATTCGTAACTTCAGCAGCAGTTGCAGCACATTGCTGACCAGCAATTCTGACGCTATTCTTAGCGTATTCAACCATTGGACCTTGTGAAGCATCATCATACAAATTAGAAACAAAACCCAAGTTATAAATCTTAACTGCTCTTTCTACAATGGTTCCACCTGCTGTAGTAGCAGTAGCAGAGTTAGGAGTAGTCTCTAATTTTACCATGCGAGTTAAGACAACATCATCAAGTGGATTATCACTTTGATCCGTAATATTTTCTCTTTCAATCTCTATACATCTAAAAGGAATACTAGTTCTTAAACCAACTCTTCCTTTATCTTTAAAAACAGGATACTCAAAACGGCCACCAATATTCATGCCCCATTCGTAATATGTTACACGAGGGTGAATTTTGTTAAGCGTTAAAAATGGATTATAGTGTTTAGCAGTAAGTGGAATCGTTTTGTTAGGAAAAGCATCACCAATTGCAAAATCAGATTTGTTAAAAAACAAAGTAGATAATGGTTTTGTGTCAGTACTATGCTTCATAAAAGCTTTATGTGCTTCTCTTACATAACCTATTGAAAAAATATTAAGGCTATACTTATCTGGATTTCCTTTTTCAAGCCTATAACCAATTGAACCACGCTCCGAAAGCCATGGCGAACGCATTTCGGTCGCAAAAGCACAACCCGAGATGAAGACTCCTAAAAGAGTCAACTTTATCAAGTTTTTTCTCATCATTTCTCCCTAATATTTAAATAAATTTTTTATTTAATTAATTTTTTTAAAGAAGGGAGAATAACTCCCTTCTTTAATTTCAATATTTATCCTCTTCGATTAATAACCTGTAAGGTTTCTGGATAAGTTGTACCCGCTGCACCAAGTACACCCCATGGAATACCTTCTTCAGGGAAGCCTTCACCAATAATAAAGACATTATCTCTTCTGTAGATTTGAGCACCTACTGCAAAAGTGGTTGAAGGATTTACATATCCAATACGTGTTTGGAATTCTGTAGCACCAACATTAACCATTTTGGTATCTAACTCTAAATAATTCTTTCCAGAAAGATATTCAAAGAACTCTGGAGCAATAAGATAAGGGCCACTTAAGAATTGCTGACCTTGTCCATGAGCGGTAGGCAATTGAGTTATAGTCGCACTTATAAAGTCTGCTTGAGCATTTTGTAAAAGTATTTGAGCAGATGAAAGAATATTGTACATTGTTCCATCTAATCTAGGAGCTACATCAGCATAATTCCAAACGTTTACAAATGCTTTACCAGGATACTGAACATCTTTTTTGTCAATTCTCATGATGTTGCCACCGCCAAGAATTCTTGATTCAACAGGATCTTGAATTACAAAGCGATATTTACCATCAACAGGGGCTGCGCCTTCGATTTCTTCGTATGGATAAAGTGGACCAACTGCAATTAAAGAAGCTCTTCGTGCATTTCCATCATAAATATTACTATGATCAAAAATACCACGAGTTACAGAAATTGTTACATTGTGAACATTAAATAATGCTTGTACTTCCCAACCTGTTGTACCAGGATTCCAATTACCATGGGTATCTGGATTTTGAGCAGCAACAGCATTTCCATTAATCGTTGAGCTATTTTTATTTACAATTCCAACACCAAGACCAAGGAAACCTTCGCGGTCAATGTGGAATCTTGATTTTGGTCCATTGATTGCTAATTCAAAGTTGATTGGATGTGGATAACCATATTCAGTGTAAAAATAATCCATATCAACAGGATTACCAACTTCGAATGATCCACCAGCATTGGTTTCGGTACCAATTACAAAGTCGCCTTGTCTTTGAATGCTAATCTTAAGATCTGTTGTTGGAGTTCTAGGATCAGATTGAACAGCAACCATAGCACCATCATTAATAATCATCTTGGCATCTTTATTCAACCAAATTTCACCATGACCCAAGATTAAGGTCTTTTGTGAATCAGTTGAACGGATATCCATATGGCGGCCTTTAGATTCTTCGAGTTCTTCTTCAAAAATAATTTGTGCTTCATCATTGATGTAAAGAACAGGACGAGGAGTTGTATCACCCACTACTGTATCAATTCTTGGGAATCTAAGAGTTGAACCCGGTTCAAAAATAAGACGTAATCTTCCGCCAATTTCGATTATTTGTTGTTGTTTTGTTGTTCCAAGTTGCTTTGCAAATGTTGAAAGATCAAGTTCAACACCACGAGGCACTCGAATTTCGCGTCGTTCTTCGGAGAAGAATGTCAATCTTGGACCTTCATCAGCAGCTTTATATTCTGATGCATCTGCACCAAACATTGTTGTTGCAACAATTGCACCATTATCGGTAACAAGTAAGTTGGAATTTACATCAACAGCACAATCACCATCTGCAGCAATTGTTACATAATCCTTACCTAGAAGGCTCCATGCATTCTCGGAATGTTCATTCCAATCTCTATCACCAAGTCCAATTCTTCCACTATGATTTAAGAAGATTAATGCATGTGCACCTTCTCCCCAAATTTCAGGATTTGTTGGAATTGATACAAATTCACGGATTCTTGCATAACCAGGAGCACCTTTATTTCCGGAAACAAGCATGTTGATTGGATCAGACATTGTTGCACCAGCAACTTTAAGTTGTGTTACATAGTCGCCAGCACCAAAATAAAGCATTTTATCTGGGAATCCAGGCCCTTCATCAATCATTGCTGTATAACGAGTAGGAACACTTTTTTGTACAAATGATTTTGCAGGGCTAGTTGGCCAGAAGTTTGTATCATAAATATGACTACTTCTGCCCCATGGAATTACAACTTCTTCACCAGAATGTAAATCTCTGGAATAGTATTTTTTGTAAGAACTTGAAATTGCATCTGCTCTATCTGGTGTTACAACACCTGAAGTATTATATGTTCTTACTCTCAATCCATATCTTCCTTCTTCTGGAAAATAAGATGAAGAAAGTGTTGTATTAATATCATATGGTTGACGACCAAAACCGTGACCGTAAACAATTTGATCTTTAGGAACATCAATTATTCCGTAAAGAGGTTCTGTTCCCCATAATCTATATGCAAGAGCTGTATCTACAAAGCAATCATAACCATGCTGAGTTGTATCAAATGCACCAGCATAAAGTGTACCGGCAGGTCTTTCTGGTTGTGTTGCTGTAAATCTTCCACCATGGTTTGTATAAATTACACTACCTTGTGTTGCAGATGTTACAGGAATAACAGCTTTATTATTTGACCAATCTGTTCCACCAAAATAAATGTAATTACCATCAACTGAGAATGTTGCAGGAGTTACAGAATTTGTATCGATTGCAAGATGGTATGTTCCATTTTTATTTGTGGCTTCCCATGGGTAGAAAAAATCATTTCCAAAAGTATTTGTCCAACCAAGAGACATAAATGCTTTACCGTGATCACCACGAGATAACAAGAATAAGTGTGTTGCTCTATTCCAACCATATTCATCGTCATTTATAAGAGATGCCGATTTTAGATCTTGAGCACTATCTGCATCATCAACACCTTGAACACCAAGTCTTATTGATGTTGCAGGAGTATTTGGAGCAACTGCTTTTTCACCACGATAAACATTTATAAATCCAGATTCAGTTACAGAGTTTGTATAAACTGAGTCGAGAGCTGCACTCATTTGATTGCAACCACAACCAAGCATAAATAAACGGCCATAACCTTTAATTATAGTATCAAGCTTATCGCCATGATCGTAGAATCTGAAAACTGATTCGTTATTAGCGTCAGTTCCCCAAACTAATGTTCCATCAATATTTTTGATAATATCCTTTGTAATAAATCTTACACCAGATGCTACCAAAGATTCGTGCATATTAAGATCTGAGCTAAAGTATCTTTGTTTTGGCCATTCATAAAGATCGAATAAATAAGAATCAGTTGAACTACTAGGCCAGAAACGATGGTTAAACCATTTTGCTTCACCACCAACTATTGCAGGAGGAGAAACCTGAGGATTTGTAGCAATGTTTTTAGTTACATCGGTATGACTAAATATTGAATTATAAATTTCGAATGTTGCATTACAGAACATGTGAGGAGAGTTTGATATGTAGTAAGATCTACCGTTAACTAAAGGTCTATCTGGAGTAGACCAGGTATAACCTGTTTCTTGCCCCATATAATCAAGGTTTAATGTTGGCATTCCAATGGTACCTTTTTCAGGAATAGTTGGAACTACATATAAAGCTCTATTTGGAGCATCATTTCTCAATTTTGTATAAACACCAAACTTACCTTCAACGTCTAATACACCTTCACCTTGTTGAGGAGATACTGTTGTATAGTTACTTGGAATGTATTGACTATTATAAGGTTGATTATCTACCCAAAATAAATATTCATAAGTTGGGTTTGTAACAGCACCATCAGAATATGGTCCATACTCAGATACTACACCAGTATTATCAGCAGCACAACGGAAATAAGCTCTTGCATCACCATAGAATACCATGTGTGCATAAAGAGTTGAATCCCAAGCATAATATGCTCCTGAAGAGTCATTATACATAGTGCCATCATCGCCCCATTGAACTCCTTGCTGTGCAAGCCAGTAGTTATTACGGTTATTATAATAACCTAGTCCATCAACAACAAATGATGCAGGGTTACGCCACATGAAATATGGAGAACCACTATTCCATGCATCGTATGTTGAACCAGAATATGATGCATAGTCTTGAGTAGCGAAATAATTTAATTCGCCCCAATTACAAGCAACATGATCAAGATATGTATTTGGATAAACATCCATCCAACCATTTGTACCAAGTACAAAACCATTTCTTGTATTATAAGTATTTGGATAAGTAGTTGCTATAGGTCTTGGCCAAATTGTAGAAGCATAAGAATTATTAGGAGCACTATACCATGAGTAATAAGCAGACCAATAATATGGATAAACTGGATGTGTTGCATCAGGATTGCTGCTTGAAGCACTTAAGTTATAAGTTTGATAAGGATCTGCAGCCAAAGAAGGAACTGTTGAATTTTTATTTATAACAAGCAAACCTCTACGTGATGTTGGATCAGGATCGTATTCACCTTTTGTTCCTTCTGCATAAATAAGATCATCAATAATTCTAAATAATGCTCTTCTTCCTGCAGTAGCATTCAAATAAACAGCGTTACGAATACTAGTTTCATCAAAGGTAGGAACATAATGCCCACAAACTATAACACCACCATCATGATGATTATTATAATTATAAGAATCACCCTGAATCTCCAAGAACAATCTACCCTTATTTACCTGTTCACCATAAGTTGGATCAAATGCTACTGAACCATAATCACCACTTGCATTTGCATCAGCAGGATCGCCTGTTGGATTTGTAGAAAGGTAAGTTATAAATGACCCTGGGCCAACTATAACACCTGTTGGCTGACCTGTATAAATATAACCACTTGTTGGGTGATTATAATTTTCGCGCTGGAATATAACTTTATTGATACCATTTGTTACAGCTTGGGTTTCTGTTTGGTCCATCAAAATGTAAACTCTTGTTCCACCTCTAATAATAGGATACCCAACTGCGCCTGTAGAGTTACCTGTAAATGAAACATTTACACCCCTACCAGCAGAACCTGGATGATAATCCTGAAGTTTAAATCTTGTTACACCTTGACCAGAAAATGTAACAATTAGATCTGTTACATTTGAATAAGCACCATTGAATATTAAATCATAGTCAACATTTACTGTGATTTCTCTTCCTGAATCTGCATAAAAAATCAAATGGCCCCAAGATTTTGCTAAATTTGCAGTAGAACCATCAGAGGCTGGTTGGACTATAACATTGTTACTTGTGATATTAACTGTTGTATCTTGTAAAAGTGCACCAATGTAAACATCTTCAGATAGTGTGATTGTACCAGACATGTTTAATGTATCATCCCAAACACTACCAGGCACAGCACCATTCATTATGGTATTGTTATTATTCCAATTGACAGCCGCATCTGAATTCCCTAAAAATATACTCAGAAAAGCACCGAGCAGAAATATTTTCTGCAACCTTTTTCTCATCTTTTCTCCCTTACAAAAATAGGATAAATTAAAATTTAACAACTCCTCTAAAATGTATTCACTC
>JBHPBZ010000006.1:0-20986 GCA_042576165.1 Candidatus Babelota bacterium
AAAGGATTTAGTTAAACTAATGGTAGAAAGTGATCTGAAAAAAGTTGAAAAACAGTTATGTAATAATTTGAATGCTAATAAAAAATGTGTGTCATATTAGTGACAATTTTTAATAAGAATTTATTGTTTGTTTGTTATTAGTGCATGGTTATTTTTATTTATTGAGTTTAAGAATATTTTTATTTTTTTTTGTAGCCGAGATTCTGAATTAAATATTTCACTGAACCATTTTTTTATTTCTTCTGAATTAGATAGAGATATTTGGTATTTTTCTAAGTATGGATTTTTTTTAAAATTCAGGTTTTCAAGGTTTTTTAATTTTTGAATATTTTTAGGTATTTTTTTAAGATCATTATTTTTCAAGCATAATATTCTAAGTTGTTTATTAATTTTAAGTATACATAGCATATCTATTATGAATTTCAAATCTTTTGTTGTTATGTTGCAGTTAGATAAATTAAGATTATCTGTTTTGTTTATTATTAAATTAAATATTTTATCTTGTAAATCTGGGTTTTTCATTATTTTGTTAAGTGTGTAAACATAGTTTCTATGTTTATAATAAATATCGTACATTGTTTTTTTTTTAATCATTGTATAAGAAATATTGACTAGCAAAGATGTAGTTAAGGTAAAAAAAAGAATATTTTTATTCACGATTACTTCCTTTATAAAAATGGTTGTAAGTTTTGTGTTATAAAAATATTTGAATTAATTATCTAATTTATAGCTTTTTGTTTTTATAGTGCAATAGTTTTTTAAAAAATATCATATTAACAATTGATTCTTTTTTCTGGGTTTGGTATACAAGACAAATTATACATTATAATTTTATATAAAGAGAGTATTTATGGAGAATAGAGTTTTAGTAACAGGTGGAGCGGGTTTTTTAGGAAGTCATTTATGTAAAAAACTTTTAGAAAAAGATTTTTATGTAATTGCGTTAGATAATCTTTTAACCGGTCGGTTAGATAATATTCAAGATCTTTTTAATAATAAAAAATTTGAATTTATTAAGCATGATGTTATTAATCCAATTGATTTAGATATTGATTTTATTTTTAATTTGGCATGTCCTGCTTCTCCTCCTCATTATCAGGCTGATCCTATTCACACAACAAAAACAAGCATTTTAGGTGCGCTTAATATGTTAGAGCTTGCTAAAAAGAAGAATGCAAGAATTTTGCAAGCATCAACTAGTGAAGTTTATGGTGATCCTGTGATTCATCCTCAAGTGGAATCTTATAAAGGTAATGTAAATCCAATTGGTATTAGGTCTTGTTATGATGAAGGTAAGCGTTGTGCGGAATCATTGTTTTTTGATTATTATCGTATGCACAAAGTTGATATAAAGATTATAAGGATTTTTAATACATATGGTCCAAATATGGATCCCAAGGATGGAAGAGTTGTAAGTAATTTTATAATTCAGGCGTTAAGCAATGAGCCCCTTACTATCTATGGAGATGGGAAACAAACAAGATCTTTTTGTTATGTTGATGATTTGATAAGCGGAATGATTAAAATGATGGAATCAGGCCAACAATTTTTGGGTCCAGTAAACTTGGGAAATCCTAAAGAATTTGATTTATTAGAGCTAGCAGACCTAATTTTAAAATTAACAAAAAGTAAATCAAAAATTATCTATAAAGATTTGCCAGAAGATGATCCAACTAAAAGACGACCCGACATTAGTTTGGCAAAAAAAGAACTTGATTGGGAACCAAAAATAAAATTAGAACAAGGTTTGAAAAAAACAATAAAATATTTTGAAAAGTTGATTATAAATGAAAGTAGCAATAGCAGCCGGCGGAAGGTTTCATGCTCTTCATCTTGCTCATCAGCTTGAAAAAAGAGATGCCTTAAAAAAAATTTTTACCTTTAGTTATACTAAAAGTGATAGAAATTATATTTCTAGAAACTTGGTTTATAATAATAACTTAATTGCTAATTTAGATTTTGCTTTTTCAAAATTTAGATTAGCAAAATTTATAGATAGATCTAAATACAATATTATTAAAGATAATTTATTCGATTTTTGGTTAAGTAAAAATATTAATAAAATTGTTGATACGGATATTTTTGTTGGTTGGACAAATTATTTTTTAAATAGCCTAAATAAAATAAAAAAAACGGGAGCTATTGTTATAGCAGAATCCGGTTCGTGTCATATTAATTTTCAGGCAAAATTATTAGCTGAAGAATATCAGAAATGGGGCTTGTATTTTCCCGCCATAAGGCAGGAAAATATTTCAAAAATGGTTCAGGAATATCAACAATCTAATTATATAATGACTATTTCAAATTTTGCATATCAAAGCTTTTTAAATGAAGGTGTGTCTGAAAAAAAATTATTAAAAGTTCCCTGTGGAATTGATGTTGATTTTTTTCTACAAAATAAAAAAAAAATAAGTATAAAAAAAGATAATAAATTTAGAGTTATTTGTGTTGGGTTATTATGCTTACGTAAGGGGGTTCAATATTTAATTCAGGCATGGAATAAATTAAATTTACCAGAAAATAACACAGAACTTTTGCTCGTTGGTAATTTACAAAATGATTTAAAGCAAGTGTTAAAAAAATTAAAAATTAAAAAAAATATAAATTTTTGTGGTTCAGTTGATAAATATAAATTATATGAACTTTATAAAAAATCGTCTGTTTTTGTTTTACCTTCTATTGAAGATGGTTTTGGGATGGTTATAGGAGAAGCGATGGCTTGTGGTTTACCTGTAATTTGTACCAATCATACTGCAGGTGAAGATTTAGTTGAAAATTGCAACCATGGTTTTGTTATAAAAGCTGGAAATGTTGAATCATTGGCAGAAAAAATTTTGTGGTGTTATAAAAACAACGACGATGCAGTAGAAATGGGAAGATTGGGTAAAAAAAGAGTAAAATTTTTTTCTTGGGATAATTATGGAGAAAGCGTTTTTAATGTATACAACCAAATATTAAAAAATAAATGGGAGAAAAAATGAATTTTAAAAAAAAGTTAGGATTTTATTTTTTTGTATATGTGTTTATTTTTACGAGTGCATTAAGTGCTATGGAAAGTCGTACGAATCCTCATGTTGGAAAAGGTTACTTTAAAAAAATAAAAAACTATATTAGGAGGTGCTTTTCAAGGAATTATTACTTCGAGAAAGATGAAAGAAATTGTTTAAAACAAGAAACGTTAAAAGAATCGATAATATCTTTTATGGATTTTTGTAAGAAATTTGAAAAATACAAAGAGACATATAATTTTTCAAGTGTATTATTTAGAAAAATTATTGATAAGTTTTTGGTTAATGATTCAGACATTCGCTCAAATTTTGTGTCGTATATGTTTATCTATAAAAAATACAATTTTTATGTATTAGCCAAACTATTGAAGAATTATGAATATTGTAAATCCAAAAAATATGCCATTAAATTTTTGAATGATTTTAAAAAAGAAATAGAATTTAAAATTGAGAAAGACACAAAAATGTTTAAAGATGTAGCTTCTAGTCATATAAAAATTAGTAAAAGAAAGATTGTTTGAAAAAGTTAGGTTGGTATTTATTAAATGACTTCTAAAAAAATACTTGTTGTTGGTGATTTTAGAGAAAATAAACATATTTATACCTATGCAAATTCTTTTTATAAAATTTTTTTAGAATTAGATTATAAAGTTGAATTTTTTAATTCTAGAGAAAAAATATGTTCTAATTTGAAATTAAATAATTACTTAATAAATCTTTTTTTAATTCGAAAAGTTGTGATATTTGATCCTGAAATTGTTTTTTTTGTTAAGTCAGAAAATATAATTTATAAGACAATTAAATTATTAAAAAATAAATTTAAAAAAAAATTAATTAATTTTTATCCTGATAATCCATTTTGTTTTTGGAATCACAATTCAAACTCAAATGTTCTAAAATCATTGCCTCTTTATGATTATTTTTTAAGTTGGTCAAAAATGCTTATGCCTGTATTAGAAAGTGCGGGTTGCAAAAAAGTTTATTACTTTCCCTTTGCATATGATCAAAATATTTATTTTGTAGATAATGAAGTATCAAGTTTTAAAAATTATGAATATGATGTTTGTTTTGCTGGAACTTGGGATTTGCAGCGTGAAAAAATATTAACTCAACTTTGTGAAATTTTGCCGGATATAAAATTAGGCTTATGGGGGAATTTGTGGAATAAGCAATTGAGCCCAGATTCAATTTTAAGATTTTATTTGCAGGATAATGCTGTTTATTTAGATGGGTTAATATCTGTTTTTAATCAATCCAAAATTATTTTAAATTTTATAAGAAAACAAAATATGACTTCTCATAATATGAGAACTTTTGAAGTAACTGCAACAGGCAATTTTTTATTGACTCAACGAACACATGAGCAAGCTTGTTTTTTATTCGAAGAAGGCAAGAGTATTGAATGCTTTGATGGTATTGAAGAATTGGTAGAAAAAATAAAATTTTATTTAAAACATCAAGATCTTAGAGAGGAGATTGCAAAAAATGGAGCTGTGAATAATTTTTCTCTAAAAATTATTCTAAAAAATTTTATGAGCGTTGTTGAGCAGGAAGGAGTAAAAAATGAAATTAACCAAGAATCAAAAACCAAAAATTGCGATTCTTACTATTAAAAATTCTTATGGTTATGGTGGAGTTTTAACATGTGTTAAGCAGGTTTATAAATTTTGTGAACAATATTTTGACCCGACAATTTTTGTATTATCTTTTGATAAAGATATTTCAACAAGCTTAAAATTATTAAAATTTTCTTCTAGAATTAAAAAAACTGAGTATTTTGGCATGAAGTGTGTTCAAGTTGGAGCACGCTGGGCCTTTTGGGAGCCTGGTCATTATATTTATTCTTTAAATTCATGGAAAAAGGTGTTGCAAGGTTATGATTATTTTTTCTTTAAAAGTGGGTCCTGTATTGCATCGTATCCATTAGTCCAATTAAATAAAAAATTTGTTATGTGGGTGGGCACAGCTTATGAAGATGATAAATCACAAAGAGTGAAAAATCTTCCTGTTTTGAGATATTTAATTGATCGTTTGGCTGTAATAAAAATGAGAAAGATTGAAAGAGAAATTTTTGATAAAGCAAACTTAATTTTTTCTATAAGTAAAAATACAAAAAAGAGAATAGAACAAATCTTGGGATACAAAAGAGATAATTTATTAATTTGTGGATATCCAATTTCTAAAAAAGAATCTTGTATAAATGACGAAAAAAATATAATTGCTGTTGGTAGATTTTCTGATCCACGTAAAAATATAAAAATGCTATTACGTGTTTTTAAAAATATTTATGAAAAAAATCCTAAAATAAAATTATTTGTTGTAGGTAAAAAACCTTCCCAAACAAGTTTATTGGAGTTTAGTAAAAAAACTTTTTTTAAAAATATTATTTTTACTGGTTTGTTAGATCAAAAAGATATTGAAAAATATTATCAAAAATCTAGTTTAATGTTGATTACTTCGTACCAAGAAGGTTTGGGTATTGTTGGTTTAGAAGCATTATCTTACGGTATCCCTGTTGTTTCAACTGATTGTGGTGGGACAAAAGATTATGTAGTTAATGGAGAAAATGGTTATTTAGTTAAAATAAATGATGTTGAAAATATGACACAAAAAACGTTAAAAATTTTAAATTCTGCTGAGCTATATAAAAAAATGAGTAAATTTGCGTTAGATTTTATTGACCAGAATTTTTCGCAAGAAAAAATTCATTCGTTATTTAAAGTTGGTCTTACCAGAGTTTATCCAGAACTTTATAGTTTATTTGAACAATCTAAAACTAGTGATAAAATTAATCTCTTAAAAAGAGATAGTAGGGGTTTAGAAGTTTAGTATTGGAGTTTTTAATGAAAGTTTTAGTTGTTAGTCATACTTATGTTTCTCCGATTAATAGAGAGAAGTGGATAGTATTTTCACAAAAATATCCAAATATTGATGTTAAAGTTTTAATTCCAAATTTTTGGCCGGCCACTTTATTTGATTTAAAAGCAGGTGATCTCAAAAAATATAATTCTAAAAATTGTGAATTTATTTCGATTGATACTTTTAGAACTGGAAATGAGGTTTTGTATGGTTATCGGTGGAGAAAGCTTGCGAAATTATTAAGAGCATTTAATCCTGATTTGGTTCATGTTGAACAGGGTGATAATGCTTTTTCTTATTTTCAGCTAATTTTTTTATCAAAGTTATTTTTGAAAAAAACAAAATTTACTTTTTTTACTTGGGTGAATTGGAAAGAAAAGCGTTCTTTAAAATATAAGATGTTTTGGCAATTTATAGAAAAAATTAATCTTTATTTTTCGGATGCTGCTTTTGTTGGTAATCAAAGAGCTAGAGAAATTTTACAATTAAAAAAATTTAAAAAACCAATAAAGGTTTTATTGCAATTAGGTGTTAATGAAAAAGTTTTTGTTCCTGCCAAAAAAGTTGAACATAAAAAGACAAAATATGTTTGTTTTATTGGAAGAATAATAGAACAAAAAGGCATTTTTTTGTTAGTCGATGCTTTTGCTGATTTAGCCAAAAGATATAAAGATTGGAATTTAAAGTTTGTTGGAAATGGGGATTCTTATAACAAGCTTATTAGTTATATATCAAAAAAAAAGTTAACTGATCGTATTGAATTTAATGATGTTGTTAAGCACGAAAAAATATCAAAAATTCTAAGAAAAATAGACATTTTAGTTTTACCATCTTTTGATACTCCAAAGTGGAAAGAACAATTTGGTCATGTTTTAATTGAGGCTATGGCAACAAAAATTCCTGTTGTTGGAAGTTCTGCTGGTAACATTCCTAATGTTATTGGTAGTGCAGGTTTGGTTTTTGAACAGAAAAATAAAAATTATTTAAAAAAGTGTTTAGAGAGATTAATGTGTGATGAAAAATTAAGACAAACAATTGGAGAAAAAGGGTATCAAAGATATCAAAACGAATTTTCTTATAATGTTATTGCGGAAAAAATGTATCAGTTTTGGGAAGAAAAAATTATTTGATTTTTGTTTATTAAAAGGAGAATAGCGTGAAAAAAATTGCAGTAGTTGGTGCAGGTTATGTTGGACTAGTAACAGGTGCATGTTTTGCGCAAAAAGAAGATTTAGTAATTATTATAGAGCGAGATGAAAAAAAAATACAAAGATTGCTTGATGGTAAAGTTCCTTTTTATGAACCAGGTTTAGATCAATTAGTTTCAAATGCAATTGTAAATAAGAAAATTATCTTTGTCAGATCGGTTGAAGAATCCTTGAAATATTCTCCAGAAATAATTTTTTCTTGTGTTGGTACTCCGTCTATGGCGGATGGAAGTGCAGATCTTTCTGCTGTGTGGTCTGTAGCAAAAGAAGTTGGAAAAACTTTAAATAATTATTTTTTATTTATAAATAAATCTACAGTTCCTGTTGGAACAGCAAAAAAGGTAGAGAATATAATAAAATCTGAATTCAAAAACAGAAATTTAGATATAGATTTTGATGTAGCATCAAATCCAGAATTTTTAAAAGAGGGTGATGCTCTGGATGACTTTTTAAATCCAGATAGAGTAGTTATTGGGATTAAAACAAAAAAAGCAGAAAATATTTTATATCAACTTTATAAACCTTTTTTAACTTCTGATGAAAATCTTTTAGTTATGAATCCAGAATCAGCAGAGTTAACTAAATATGCGAGTAATGCAATGCTTGCAACAAGAATTAGTTTTATGAATCAGCTATCTTTTCTTGCAGATAAAGTTGGAGCAGATATTTCGATGGTAAAAAGTGGAATGGCAAAAGATCGCAGAATTGGACCATCATTTTTGAATGCAGGAATTGGATATGGTGGCAGTTGCTTTCCTAAAGATGTAAAAGCGCTTATTCATATGGGTAAAGAAAATAACTTACCCATGAGTTTAGTAGATGAAGTTGAAAATATTAATTATAAGCAACGCAAATTGTTTATTGATAATGTTTTTAATTTTTATGGGGATAACATTGAAAATAAAAAAGTTGGCATTTTAGGTCTTTCTTTTAAGCCTGAAACCGATGATATTAGGTGTGCTCCTGCAATTGATATTATAAAAAAACTGTTGGAAAAAAATTTAACAATTAATGCTTATGATCCCGTTGCTTGGGAAAATACTAAAAATATTTTTGGAGACAAGGTAAATTTTAATAATACAGCAAAAGATGTTTTATTGAATTCAGATTTTTTGATCATTCTTACTGAATGGAAAGAGTTTTTAAAAATAGAAGAAAGAGATTTTTTGAGTTTAAAGGATAAGGTCATCTTTGATGGTAGAAATTGTTTTGATCCAATAAAAATGCAACTTATAGGAATAAATTATTTTTGTGTTGGAAGAAATAGTTTAACAATAAAATCAGAAAATAATTTTTTTGAGAAAAATAAAAAAGAATTAAATTTAAGTTTTTAATAAAGTTAAAGTCAAGAAATGAATTTATGATAAATAAGTTTTACTAAATGTACATAATTTTTGTTACTTTAAACTTGTTTTAATATCTAAAGGAGTTTAGCTTTGATCAACAAAAAAAAGATTCTTTATATTCATCATGGCAAAGGCTTGGGTGGAGCTCCTTTAAGTCTTTTATATTTAATAGAAAGTTTAGATAAAGATTTATATGATCCGGTTGTTTTGTTTTTACAAGACTCTGAGGTTATAGATTTATATAAATCAAAAGGAATCAAAACTTTTGGCCCTTTAAATTTATTAGATTTTCCTCATTCAAAGATTCGTTGGTACCGTTGGTACCATCCTCATTTATTTTTAAAAACTCTCTTTGATTCTTTTAAAACATATTGTCGCATTGCAGAATATTGGTTTGATAAAATAAAACCGAATTTTGTTCATTTGAATACGAGTTCTTTAACTATTTGGGCAAAGATTGCAAAAAATCAAAATATTCCAATTGTTTTTCATGTCAGAGAACCTTTATCTAATGGGTATTTAGGTTTGAGAAAAATGTTTATTACAAAACTTGTGGCGCAAAATTCAGATTTTATATTGCCGATATGTAAAAACGATGCCAAGCCATGGGGTAATAATACTAAAGTTAATATTGTATACAATGCTGCAAGTCCTAAAAAATTTAATAAAAATATTAATTACGATGATTTTTTAATTAAACATAATTTAAAAAAAGATTCACCAAGAATTTTATTTGTAGGAGGCCTTTCTAGGGAAAAAGGGACTTTGATTATTTTAAAAGCTTTTAAAAAACTTTTAAAAATTATGCCAAGGGTACAACTTTTAGTTGCTGGTTATTTTGATTTGAGATTAAAGAGCAAAGTAAATTTAAAAAGATATTTTCCTGCACAAAGATATAAATTTCAAGTTAAAAAAGCTCTAGGAGATATTAATGAATCAATTGTTTTTTTGGGTGCAATTAATAATGTACCTCAAGCAATAGCTGCAAGTAATATTATTGTTTTCCCAGCAAGTCAAGGGCATTTTGCAAGACCAATTATAGAAGCTGGTTTTATGGCAAAGCCTGTTGTTGCATCAAATTTGCCTCCAATGGATGAGTTGGTAATTAACAATAAGACTGGTTTTTTAGTTGATCCTTTTAATTATGAAGATTGGATGGAAAAATTGCATGCATTAATTATAAATAAGAAGTTGAATCAAAAAATGGGACAGGCAGCATTTGATTATTGTTGCAGTAATTTTGATGTTAATGATCAGATTGTAAAAATTGAAAAAATATACAAAAAAATTGGAATATAATTTATGACAATGATTAAGAAGTTAAGGATATTACTGTCTCGTAGGGAAAAAAAAATATTATTTTTACTATTGGGAGCTTCTTTTTTTGTTTCTTTTCTTGAAACTTTCAGTATTTCATTAGTAATGATATTTGCAACACTTGCAACTAACTTTGATTATGTTTTTAAAAATAAATATTTTAATTATACATATAATTTTTGTGGTTCTCCTACACCATCTAATTTTGTTATTTATTTTGGATTGGCTTTAATAGCTTTTTATTTTTTTAGAGCAGTTGTTATTTCTGGATTTAATTATATGATGAGTCGATTTTCACAAGGTAGGTTTAAAACCTTTGCTTTTAGATTTTTTCAAAATTACCTAAATTTTAAATACGAAGATTTTGCTTCTAATAATTCTTCGAAAATTGGTACGGTTATATTTGCAAATTCAAGTCAGTTGTCGCAAATTACTTTATCAGTATTAACTATTTTTTCAGAATCAATTACAATTTCTTTGATATATTTTACTTTATTGTGGGTTAATTGGAAAATGACAATGGTTTTGACTATTTTGTTGGGTGCTAAAATTGTTTTTATTGTTAAAACTTTTTCAAAGAGATTAGCAAAAGCTGGAAAAATGACACAAAAGTTAAATATCGAACTTTCAAAGACATTTGGTGAATCTTTTTGGAATTTTAAATTAATAAAACTTTTTGGCAATGAACGTGCTGTTTTAAAACGTTTTGATTCAGCTAGTCAGAGTTTGGTTAAAATGAATACTTTAAATACAATGCTTCAAAGTTCACCTCGAATTATTTTAGAAACTATGGGTTTTTCTATTTTAATATCAATAATCATTTATGTTTTATATAGATATAATAATGCAAGTAATGTAATTCCTGTTGTTTCTATGTATGCTTTTGCATTTTATCGCTTTCTGCCTTGCACCAATAAGGTTTTATCTGAATATAATAGAATAACATTTATAAAACATTCGTTAGATTCTATGCAAAATTTTTTATCTTATAATTTAGAAGATTTGGGCAATGAAAAAATTGAATTTAAAAATCAAATAAGTCTAAAAGATGTATCTTTTGCCTATGATGAAAAAAATAAAATTTTAAAAAATGTGGATTTAATTATAACAAGAGGACAAAAAACTGCTTTTATTGGTGAAAGTGGAGCAGGTAAAAGTACTATAGTTGACGTAATAATTGGATTATTCAAACCCACTGCAGGAAATATTTTTATTGACGATCAAAAAATTACAAAAAATAATGTTAAATGTTGGCGAAAAATGATTGGTTATATCCCGCAAAATATTTATTTGTTTGATGGAACAATTGCGCAAAATATTGTTTTTGGGCGTGAATATAGTGAACAAAGAGTTATTGAAGTTTTAAAAAAAGCTAATATTTATAAATTTTTGTTAAAAAAAGGTGGAATTCATTCTAGTGTAGGAGAAGGTGGAGTAAATCTTAGTGGTGGGCAAAAGCAGAGAATTGCAATAGCGAGAGCATTGTATTCTGACCCCGATGTTTTAGTGTTAGATGAGGCAACTTCAGCTTTAGATCATGAAACAGAATCAAATATAATGAATGAAATTTATAGTTTAAATCAAGATAAAACATTAATAGTTGTTGCACATAGATTGAGTACAGTTAAGCGTTGTGACGTTGTCTATAAAATAGAAAATGGCAATGTTAATTTAGTAAATAATTTGGATGAAATCATTGCTCAAAGTTATTTAAAGAAAGAAAATCAAAAACAAATTTGATCGTAAGAGGGAACAATGCTTTTAGGTGGAATAGATTTTGACTTTTTGAAGAATAATAAAAGAGTGAGCGTTTTAGATTATGGTTGTGAAAACGGACAATATTCAATTTTTTTACTAAAAAATGGTTATAAAGTTGTTGGTATTGATATTAATCCTGAATCAGAAAAAAAAGTTCGATCCAAATTAACAATTAAAGAAAATAAAAGATTTTCTTTTTATTGTTTAAATGCTGAAAAGGATGTTTTGTCTTTAGGAGAAAAATTTGATTGTGTTTTATGTAGAGAAACATTAGAACATGTAAAAAACTATGAAAAATTAATTAGAGAATTTTATTTTATGCTAAAAATTGATGGTTATTTGTTAATTTCGGTGCCTACTTTTTTTACGGAGAAGTATTTTAGATTTTGGGATTCTCTTTGGTTAAAAAAATGTGGTCATGTAAATGTTTTTAAGAAAAATCAACTTTTAAAATTGGCAAGAAAATATCGTTTTTATCCGGCTAAGATAGATAAACATAGTTTTAGGAGAACTCTTTTTTGGAGTATGGTAACTCCTTTTAAAATCGATCATGATATGGGAAAAATTTTAAATTATAAAAAATTAGCAAAAATTGCTTTATTTATATCGGATTGTTTTTGCTATTTTAGGTTTGTAGAAAAAATAGGCAATAAAGTTCTACCAAAAAGTTATGTTTTTTATTTAAAGAAAAAAAGTGATGAAATTTAATTCAAAAATTTATATTGCAGGACATACTGGTCTTGTTGGATCAAATATTTATAATGGTTTGAGTAAGGTTGGATATAAAAATTTAATTACATCAGATTTTAGTGAACTTGATTTACGTAATCAGCAGGCTGTAGATAATTTTTTTGAACAAAATCGACCAGAATATGTTTTTTTAGCCGCTGCAAAAGTTGGTGGCATTTTGGCTAATGATACTTATAAAGCAGAATTTATTTACGATAATTTAATGATTGCAACAAACATAATTCATGCATCTTATAAATACGGGGTAAAGAAATTATTGAATTTAGGTTCTTCTTGTATTTATCCCAAATTAGCTTTACAGCCTTTGAAAGAAGAATATTTACTTTCTAACTATCTTGAACCTACAAATGAGCCATATTCTATTGCAAAAATAACTGCAATTAAATTATGCCGATATTATAACGAACAATATGGTACAAATTTTATTTCTGTTATGCCTACAAATTTATATGGACCTGGAGATAATTTTAACTTAGAAACAGCGCATGTTTTGCCAATGCTTTTAAGAAAGATGCATTTGGCAAAATTATTATACAATGATGATTGGGATGGCATAAAAAAAGATTTAAAAACTTATAAATTTGGTTTTAATATTACTTTTGATTTTGAAGATAAAAATAAAATAAAAAATATGTTAAAAGAAATTGGAGTAACTGCAAAAACAGTAAAATTGTGGGGTACTGGTAGTCCCTATAGAGAGTTTTTGTATGTACAAGATCTTGTTGACGCTCTTATTTTTCTAATGAAAAATTCTGATTACACTGATATTGGTGAAATTATAAATATTGGTACAGGGATTGATATACAAATAAAAGTTTTAGCTAATGTAATTAAGGATATTGTTGGATTTAATGGTGATATTGAATTTGATAATTTAAAACCAGATGGGACTCCAAAAAAGCTACTTGACGTATCTAGAATTAATCATTTAGGTTGGAAGAATTCTATAGATTTAGAAACGGGTATTAAAAATTTTTATGATTGGTATGCAAATAGGTGTATAAATAAAAATAATCATTTACAAAAAATAGAAAAAAAGAGAGTAAGTTTATAAAAAAGGTTTGTTAATGTTAAATTGTAAAACAATTTTAGTTACCGGTGGAACAGGTTCTTTTGGTAAAAAATTTATTAAAATTATTCTTGAAAAATATTCTGATATAAAAAAAATAATTGTTTTATCTCGTGATGAATTTAAACAGTTTCAGATGTCTAATCTACCTGAATTTAGTGGTAACAAAAAACTTAGATTTTTTATTGGTGATGTTAGAGATAAAGATAGGCTTTATAGAGCATTTGAAGGTGTTGATATTGTAATTCATGCAGCTGCTTTAAAACAAGTTCCTTCTTGTGAATATAATCCCTTTGAAGCAATTAAAACAAATATTCTAGGGGCACAAAATGTTATTGATGCAGCAATAGATAGACATGTTAAAAAGGTTGTTGCGTTAAGTACAGATAAAGCTTGTGCTCCAGTAAATCTTTATGGTGCAACAAAGCTTTGTTCGGATAAGCTTTTTATTTCAGGCAATGTGTATGTCGGTTTACATGAAACTAAATTTAGCGTGGTTCGTTATGGTAATGTTGCAGGAAGCAGAGGTTCCGTTATTCCTTACTTTAAAGATTTAATACAAAATGGAGCTAAAGAATTACCTATTACGCATAAAAATATGACTCGCTTTTGGCTTAAGCTAGAGGATGCCGTTGATATGGTTTTAATGGCTATTAAAATCATGAAAGGTGGAGAATTATTTATTAAGAAAATTCCATCAATGCGTGTTGTTGACTTAGCAAAAGCAATTGCTCCAAATTTAAAATTAAAAAATGTAGGAATTCGTCCAGGTGAAAAAATTCATGAAGTTATGATTACAAGAGAAGATGCAAGAAATACTTTAGAATTTGCAGATTATTTTGTTGTAAAACCAGCTTTTGAATTAAAGACTTTAGAAGAATATTCTAAAGATGGTGCACAAGTTCCCGAGGATTTTGAATATAGTAGCGGAAAAAATACAAAATGGTTAACCGCTAAGAATATGAAAAATATGATAAATGAAATTTAAAAAATATTCATATGGTAAGCAATCAATAACTTTGCGAGATATTTGGGAAGTTGTAAAAGTTTTAAAATCAAATTGGTTAACACAAGGTCCAAAAATCATAGAGTTTGAAAAAAAAATTTGTGATTATACTGGGGCAAAATATTGTGTTGTCGTTTGCAATGGAACAGCAGCATTACATCTGGCAGTTTTAAGTTTAAAATTAAAAAATGGCGAAGAGGTTATTACAACTCCAAATACTTTTGTTGCTACATCAAATTCTATTTTATATTCAGGGGGTAAGGTTGTTTTTGCTGATATTCAAAAAGATACTGCAAATATTAATCCAATAGAGATTGAAAAAAAAATTACTCCTAATACTAAGGGGATTATTCCAGTACATTTTGCAGGTCAATCTTGTGATATGCAAAAAATTTATGAAATTTCAAAAAGGCATAATTTGTTTGTTATAGAAGATGCCGCTCATGCAATTGGATCTTTATATAAAAATACAAAGGTTGGGAGTTGTAAATTTTGTGATCTAACAACATTTTCTTTTCATCCTGTTAAAACTATTACCACTGGTGAAGGTGGTGCAATTACTACAAATAACAAAGAATTATACGAAAAATTATTAATGCTAAGAACTCATGGCATAACTAAAGATCCTGGTAAGTTATCTAAAAACCATAGTCCTTGGTATTATGAGCAACAAGTTCTAGGTTTTAATTATAGAATATCAGATATTTTATGCGCATTAGGTATTTCTCAATTAAATCTTTTGGATAAGGTTATAAAAAAACGAAGAGATATTGTTGATTTTTATAAAAAAGAATTTGCTGGTGATGAGCGTTTTGATTTTTTAAAAGAAAAAGAATTTTCTAAAGCTGCATTTCATTTGTTTCCCCTTTTAATTAATTTTGAAAAAATAAAAATAGATAAAAAAGAATTATTCCAAAAATTAAAACAAAACGGTTTATTTTTGCAAGTTCATTATATTCCGGTACATTTGCAGCCATATTATAAAAATAATTTTGGATTTAAAGTTGGTGATTATCCCAATGCAGAAAACTATTATTTTAAAACTATTTCATTGCCATTGTATCCAGAATTAAAAACAAGGGATTTGAAAAATATTGTAACAATTATTAAAGAATTAGCTGTATGAAAAAAATTGGTTTAAAGCTGTGGTCAACAAATAAATATTATTCACAAGATATTATAAAATTTTATGATCAGGGTTTATTTGATTATATAGAATTATTTGCATATCCTGCCTCCTATAAAGATACAATTTCTTTATGGAAAAGTTTTGATATTCCATATATTATACATGGTGCACATTCTAATTTTGGTTTTAATTTATCTAAAAAAGATTGTTCAAAAACTAATATAAAACTTGCAGATGAGGCCAAGAGGTTTGCAGATAAATTAAATGCTGAAATAATTATTTTTCACCCTGGTATTGATGGTGATATAAAAGAAACGGTAAAACAGTTTAATAAAATTAAAGATGAGCGTGTTATTGTTGAAAATAAACCATATTATACAATTGATAAAAAATTAGTATGTAATGGTAATTCACCAGAAGAAATTGATTTTGTGCTAAAAAACACAGGAATTGGTTTTTGTTTAGATTTTGGACATGCTATTTGTTCAGCAAATGCGCAAAATAAAGATTGGTTTTCTTATTTAAAAGAATTTTTAGAATTTAATCCAAAAATGTTTCATTTAAGTGATGGTGATATTACAGGGGTTATTGATCAGCATAGGCATTTGGGGGATGGTAGCTTTGATTATAAAAGAATTTTTTCTGTTTTGCAGGAAAATTTTATAATGTCGATTGAAACAGAAAAAAAACATCAAGATAGTTTAAGAGATTTTAAAGAAGATATAAGGTTTTTGTCTAAAATTATTTGAGTCATTTCTCAAGTGCAATATTTTCATATATTATAAATAATACTGTTATTTGAATATTTAATTATGGGCAATTTATGAAAAATTTAAAAAAGTTATTTTTAGGTATAATTCTTTTGTCATCCTCTCTTTTGATTTCTTTATTTAAAATCAGTTATTTAGCTGGGTCACATAAATTGTATTTATCTGGAATGAATTTATTATTACCATTAATAGGTTTATTTGCAGGTATTACTAATTCATTTTTATTAATTCCAATTTATTTTTTTATTAAAAAAATTGCTTTTGGTGGGGCTGTTACTTTTGGTATTCCAACATTATTGGCATCAACTTTTTTTGCATTATCAACTAAAAATAAGAATCGATTTTTAAGACTATTGTTAAGTATCGTTTTGCCTTTAATTTGTATGGCACTTTTTGTTTTACATTCGGTTGGAGGGATCGCATATCTTTATTCTTTTTATTGGTTTATTCCTGTAGTTTTATCTGTATTAAGTGAATTAAAAATCTATAAATCTGTTTTTACTGATTGTTTAATTACAACTTTTATTTCACATGCTGTTGGTAGTGTTATTTGGCTTTATTTGGGTAATTTGCCTGCAGTTTGTTGGAATGGTCTAATTCCGGTTGTTGCAGTTGAACGTTTAATTTTTGCCTGCGGTTTAAATGTTGTGTATATTTTTATGAATAAATTGTTTTTCCTTTGTAATTTGGAGAATAGTGGATGGAATATACAATCTCTTTGGCAAAAAAAGAAGATGCTTTAGACATTTTTAATTTATCAAATGATTCTGACGTTAGAAAAAATTCTTTTAATTCAAAAAAGATAATTTGGCAAGATCATATCAAGTGGTTTGTTAACAAAATTATTAGTTATAATTGTATTTATTTTGTTGTGAGGAATACGAGTAATGAGTTTATTGGTCAAATTCGATTTGATAAATTTGAGGAAGAAGAAAGCACTTATATAATTAGTATTAGCTTACATGGAAATTTCAGAGGAAAAGGATTAGGGAGCAAGCTTTTACGGCAAAGTTCAGATAAAATCATTGATGATTTTGGTGTAAAAAAAATTTACGCATATATTAAAGATACTAATCAACCTTCGATAAAAGTTTTTGAAAAATCAAATTATAGTGTTATCGGAAATAAAATTGATGAAAAAATTAATTTTTTAAAATTGCAATATTGCAAAAGTTAAAATGAGGTAAAGTGAAAAAGGAAATAGTAATTGGAGATAAAAAAATAGGTCAAAAGTATGAGCCTTTTATAATTGCTGAGATGTCGGGTAATCATAATCAGTCTTTAGATAGAGCATTAAGAATTGTTGATGCAGCTGCAAAAAGTGGAGCGCATGCACTAAAACTACAAACTTATACAGCAGATACTTTAACTCTTGATGTTAATTCAGATGATTTTTATATAAAAGATTCAAAAAGTTTATGGAAAAATCAAAATTTATATAAACTTTATCAAAAAGCTTATACGCCATGGGAATGGCACCAAACTATTTTTGATAGATGCAAGCAATTAGGTTTAATTTGTTTGAGCACTCCGTTTGATGAAACAGCAGTAGATTTTTTAGAAAAACTTAATGTGCCTTGTTATAAAATTGCATCATTTGAAAATAATCATATTCCACTTTTAAAAAAAATTGCTCAAACCAAAAAACCTGTGATTATGTCCACGGGTCTGGCAACAATATCAGATCTTGATTTAGCTGTGAATACTTTAAAAGAGAACGGTTGTAAAGATTTAATTTTACTTAAATGCACAAGTGCATATCCTTCTCAACCAATAAATGCAAATATTTTAACAATCCCTCATATGCAAACACTTTTTGATTGCTCTGTTGGTTTATCAGATCATACTTTAGGTATTGGAGTTGCTGTTGCAAGCGTTGTACTCGGTGCAACAGTTATTGAAAAACATTTTACATTTTCAAGAAGTGATGGAGGTGTTGATGCTGCGTTTTCACTAAGTGATGGAGGTGTTGATGCTGCGTTTTCACTTGAACCTGATGAAATGAAAAATTTGGTGTTAGAAACAAAAAGAGCATGGCAAGCTTTAGGTCAAGTTAAGTATGGGGTTTCTGAAGGGGAACAAAAATCGGTTATATTCAAACGATCTTTATATATATCAAAAGATTTAAAAAAGGGAGATGTTTTATCTTCTGGAAACATTAGAGTCGTAAGGCCTGGTTATGGTTTGGCTCCTAAATATATTGAAATGATTAAAGGTAAAAAAATTTCTTGTGATGTAAAAATAGGTACCCCAATTTCGTGGGATTTAATTTTATGAAAAAGTTTGAAATTTTAGAAACGACATTAAGAGATGGTAGTTATGCTGTAAATTTTTCATTTACAGTAGAGCAAACTTCTAAGATTTGTAAATTGCTACAAAATGCAGGTTTTAAATATATAGAAATTGGTCACGGATTAGGTTTAAATGCATCGGATTCTGGGTTTGGCAAGGCGAAACAAACTGATGAAGAATATTTAAAAGCTGCAACATCTGTTTTGGATAAATCTAAGTTTGGAATGTTTTGTATTCCAGGGATTGCGAGATTGCAAGACATCGATTTAGCAGCTTTATATGGAATGAGTTTTATTAGAATTGGTACAAACGTAACGGAATTAGAAAGTGCTGAAAAATTTATCTTAAAGGCTAAAAAACATGGAATGTTTGTTGCAGCAAACTTAATGAAATCTTACGCTGTATCTCCAGAAGAGTTGTCCCGCAGAGTTAAGATGGCAGAAGATTTTGGTGCTGATGTTGTTTATATTGTTGATTCTGCAGGAAGCATGTTGCCTGAAGATATAAAAAACTATTATCAGGAAATAAGGAAAATTTCAAACATATCTTTGGGTTTTCATGGGCATGATAATTTATCTTTGGCTGTTGCAAATAGCCTTTGTGCTATTAATTTAGGCTTTGATTTTGTTGATAGTTCTTTGCAAGGATTAGGCCGAAGTGCAGGAAATGCTTCTACTGAAAGTTTGGTTGCAGCATTGATTAAAGCGGGTGAGGATTTGGGTATAAATTTAATTCAAACTTTAAAAATTGGACAAGATTATATTCGACCTTTAATAAAAACAGTAGGACAAGATTTAATAGGTGTTATTTCTGGTTTTGCCGAGTTTCATTCAAGTTTT
This sequence comes from Candidatus Babelota bacterium, assembly GCA_042576165.1. Taxonomy (GTDB): domain Bacteria; phylum Babelota; class Babeliae; order Babelales; family UASB340; genus JBHPBZ01. Next base: position 19,352 of record JBHPBZ010000006.1, read on the forward strand.
ATGAAGTATATCAATCAAAGTTCATTAAAATATAATATTGATCCTGTAGGCTTGATTATTGAAGTAAGCAAGGTTGAAAAAGTTAATGTTACCGATCAGTTGGTGAATAAAATAGCTTTAGAAACTAAAAATAAAAAAACTTCAAAACCAAAGAATTTAATATGAAAAAAATATTAGAAGAGATTTTTCTTTCTAATTGGAATAAAGATTTTTTAATAGATGGGATATCAGGGGAAAGACTTTCGTATAAAAAGTTTTGGGATATTGTTCTTAATTGTAAGTTTTTTCTAACTGATTTGGGATTAAAAAAGGGTGATAAGATTTGTTTGTTAATGGAGAATTCGATAGATTTTATAGCAATTTATTTTGCAAGTCTTTTAATAAACCTTAGAGTAGTTCCAATAGATCCATTAAAAGGTAAACATGAAATTAAATCTATGCTTAAGGCATATGATTTAAAAAATATATTTTCCAATATAGATGATTGTTGTAAAGTTTTTAATGCGATTAATATAAATGATAAAAAAAAATGTTTTTATACTAACGTTTCGAACAATAAAACTTCACTTAAATTTTTAAATAAAATCGATTTTGATTTGCCTTATTTAGTTTCTTTTACTACAGGTTCTACTGGCATATCCAAAGGTGTTATACATTCATTTAATAATTTATGTAAAAGTGCTTTGGCTTTTAATGAATTTTTTAGATTTAACTGCAATAATATTTTTTATCATAATTTACCAATGAGTTATATGGCTGGAATATTGAACTTGGTTATTTTACCGTTGTTGGCGGGAAGTAAAATTGTTATTGGACCAAGATTTAATTTTTCTAGAATTATGAATTTTTGGGATATTCCAATAAAATATTTGGTTAATACCTTTTGGTTTGTTCCAACAGAGCTTTCATTGTTATTAAGTTTAGACAGAGGAGTTCAGGGTGTTGAATATTGTAAAAATAAAAAAATCATAGGCTGTGTCGGAACTGCTCCCTTGCCTAAAGAAACAAAAATAAATTGTGAAGATAGATACGGAATTAAATTATACGAAAGTTATGGTTTATCGGAAACTTTATTTGTTTCTACAAATTCGCCATTGGATGGAGATAGAATTGATAGTGTAGGTAAGGTGTTAAGAGGTATAGATTTATCTATTAGCGAAAAATCGGAGATTATAATTTTTGCGGATTGGGTATTTTTAGGTTATTTAAATAAACCAAGCAGTAAAAAATTTAAAACCGGAGATTTAGGTTTTATAGATAGAGATGGTTTTTTGCACATAACGGATAGAATTAAGAACTTAGTAATTAAAGGTGGTGTTAATATTAGTCCGATAAAGTTGGAAACCTATATAAGAAATTTTAATTTTTTCAGAGAGCTTGTTGTTGTAGGTTTGCCTGATAAAATATTGGGTGAAAAATTGGCATGTTTTTGTGTTCCAGAAAAAAATATTGATTTAGTTTTCAAAAAAATTATTAATTCAAAAATTAACTCTGATTTAGGAGCTGATTATAAAATTGATGAATTTATTGAAATTGCTAAAATCCCTAAAAATATTAATGGAAAAATTGATCGTGTTTTGTTAAAGGTCGAATATAATCTTGTCCAATTTTTAAAGTTTGAATTAAATTTATACC
>JBHPBZ010000007.1:0-20441 GCA_042576165.1 Candidatus Babelota bacterium
CTTTTTTCTTAGCTACTTTTTTCTTAGCTACTTTTTTCTTAGCTACTTTTTTCTTAGCTACTTTTTTCTTAGCTACTTTTTTCTTAGCTACTTTTTTCTTTAAAGCCATGATTTTTCTCCTTTTTTAACAGACACTCCTTTTATGGAGTTTATGTGATTTTTTTTCTACATTACTAAATTTTAATGCTATTTTTCTTTTATCTATTATAATTATAGATGAAAATAGATACCATTTGTCAAATAAATATCTGTGTTTTTTGTATATTTTTTCTTTTATAATTTAAATTTAATTTTTCTAAAATACTCAAAAGTACTATTTATAAGGAGGAAGCATTCTTTTGGGAGCTTTTTTTTATAAAAGAGCTTAGTGTGAATTTAAAGTGATTTTTTTAAAAAAAATTAGGAAGATATTTAGTAGTTTTTTATTACTGTATTTAAAATTTGTTATTTTTAACCAAAATAACTTCTTATGCCACATGATTGGTTGTATATTTTGTGGGAATTTTTTTTTTGGTATTATATTTACTATAGATTTTCAGAAAATTACTTTGATACATATATAAATTCTTTATAAAACCTTAACTAAAATATAAAAATATATAATATGAATAACATTAGTTTTAACATTATTTTAAAGGCTTTTTATGTCAAATACATCTATTTTAAAGAAAATAACTATTAAATTAAAAAATAGCATTATTTTTACTTTTTTGGTTCAAAATATTATTTATTGTTATTTAAGGATTTTATTTTCAACCTATAGGTTAACAATAAAAATGGATTATGATTTTGAGAAAGATTTTAAAACGAATAAAGGTGTGTTTTATTTTTGGCATCAAAATATAATAGCTGCAACTTGTTTCTTTTTTTCAAAAAAATGCATTGGGCATTGTGTTGTTAGTTCTAGTAGAGATGGTAAAATTATGGGATCAATAGCACAAAAGCTTGGTTTTAAAGTTTTGTATGGATCTGCATATAAAAGATCTATAAATTTAATAAAGCATGCTTTAGACGTTTTGGATGCGAATAAAAGACTGGCAATTGTTGGTGATGGTTCGAGAGGGCCTGCTTTTAAATTAAAAAGAGGACCGATATATTTGGCAGCAAAGTCACAGTTACCATTAGTATTTTTGGAAGTTAAAACGGAATGGGCATTTACTTTTAAAAAAAGTTGGGACAAATTCCAAATACCGTTACCATTTAGTAAGATTTTTATTAGAGTTCATAGTCCTGTAATGCCTTCTCCAGATGCTTATAAAAAAAATTAAATATGTATGTTTTAGTCAGATTATTAAAGGGATATCCAAAGCCATTGGTGTATAAAATTCCTAAATTTCTTGGAGGACAAGAATTATTGGGAAAGGTTGTTAAGGTTCCTTTAAAAAATCAATCAACGTATGCTGTTGTACTAAAAACTTTTAGTACAATTACTACAAAAAATAGTTTTTTGATAAAAGAAATAAATTCACTAGAAGAGTTTCCCAAAGACAATCTTTATAAAGATTTTATTCAAAAAGTATCGAAGTTTTATTTTATTGATCCCTTAAATTTTTATAAAAGGATTAGTAACTTTATTTTTAATTTTGGGAAGGATGAAAAAAAACCAACTGTTTATTCACCAGATTTAACTAAAGATAGTTTTTATAGAGATGTAAAGCTTACTAATGAGCAGCAAGAGATAATAAATTCTTTAGAAAAAGATATAGGGTTTCCTTATTATAAGCCGTCATTAATTCATGGAGTTACAGGATCGGGTAAAACTGAGATTTATAAAAAATTGATTATAAAATGTATAGAGAAAAATAAATCTGTTGTTTTTATTCTTCCAGAGGTTTCATTATGTATACAATTTCAATTTTTATTAAGAAAACAATTACCACAAAATGTAGAAATATTTGGATTTCATTCTGCGACTAAGCTTTTAGAAAAAAAAGAATTATGGGAAAAACTTTTGCATGGTAAACCAATTCTTTTAATTGGTGTTCATTTGCCAATAGTTTTACCAATTTCCAATTTGGGGTTAATTATAGTTGATGAAGAACATGAAACAGGATTTCAAGAAAAAAAACATCCTAAAATTAATAGTAAAGAAGTAGCCATATGGAGAGCTCAATATTATAAAATCCCTATTATTTTAGGTTCCGCAACACCATCTTTAAATTCTATTTTTAATGTTAAAGCTAGAAATTGGAAATTTTTTCAATTAAAAGAGCGTTTTTCGGGAGCATTTCCTAATGTTGAGGTTGTATTTTTAAAAGAAAAAGAACAAAGATGGCGAGAATCTTTTTGGATTTGCAAAAAATTAGAACAAAAAATAAATCAAACTTTAGAAAAAAAAGAACAAGTAATTATTTATCTAAATAGAAGAGGCTTTTGTTTTTTTGTTCAATGCAAAAAGTGTGGATTTATTTTTCAGTGTCCAAATTGTTCTGTAAGCTTAACAATGCATAGATCTAAAAAGACCAATAATTTACGTTGCCATTATTGTAATTTTACTAAAGCTATTACAAGTACTTGTCCTGAATGTAAGACTGGAAGTAAGGATTTGTTACAAAAAGGAATTGGAACTCAACAAGTTGTTACTATTCTTAAAAAAATGTTTTCTCAGGCCAGAATTGATAGGGCAGATCTAGATTCAATAACCAAAAAAAGATCATGGCAAACTACGGTAGAAAGATTTCAAAATGGGGAAATTGATATTTTAGTTGGAACAAAGTTAATAACAAAAGGTTATCATTTTCCCAAAGTTACATTAGTTGGTATTTTATGGGCAGATTTAAATTTGCATTTTCCTGTTTTTAATTCATCCGAAACAACTATGCAGCAAATAATACAGGTTGCAGGTAGAGCAGGACGACAAATTAGTAATAGCCATGTTATTGTACAGGCAATGCATGATCATGAGATATTTCAGAATCTTAATGAAAAAGATTATTTAAAGTTTTGCTATAAGGAACTTGAATTCAGAAAATTAGCAAATTATCCACCCTTTGGACGCTTGATTCAAATAGAACTCAAGAATCAGTCTGCGGCTATTTTGGAAAAAGAGGCAAATTCTCTTTTTCGCATGTTATCTAAGATTAAGATGGAGCAAGGTTTGGCAATAAGCTTACTTGGACCGGCTCGCCCGATAGTTTATAGGATTCAAAAAACAGAGAGTCGGCAGATTTTTATAAAAGCAAAAAACTTTAATTCTGTATTTAGGCTTTTACAGAATATGAATTTTTTGGATTTTGATAGTAGAATATTTGTTGTCCCAACCCCATAAAACATCATTTTTGACCAAAAGACGATGTTTTATGGGGAATTTTTCCAAGGTATTTGAAATTAACAATACGTTTGATAGACTCTTATTAATGAATTTGCATAAATAATAGATATTGAGTTGAGAGATTTGATAATTTTGTCTTATTTGTGGAGTATCCATTTATAAAGTTTAAGGAAAATAAAGAATTTTATTTGATCCACTAGCTAATTTCTCTAATCTTAATTCCATTTTTTTTAGAGTTTTTATGTGTGGGATTATGCACAAAGCCCAAGCTTTTTTGGATGTATTAGAGGAGGATGCGTAGAGGTAAGTAAATAAGTAATTAAAAAGACAAAAAGTTCGTTTTATATTTTATACGTTTTATTTTTTAGGATCTATATGAATATCTATGTTGGAAATATTTCCCACCAGTTAACAGAAGATGAATTAAGAGAAGCTTTTGAAGCTTTTGGAACAGTAGAAAAAGCAAGCATTATCAAAGATAAGTTTACAGGAAATTCAAGAGGTTTCGGCTTTGTTGAAATGCCAGAAAACGAAGAAGCTGAAAAAGCAATTGCTGAACTTAATGGACAAGATTTAAACGGCAGAGCTCTCAATGTTTCTCAAGCACGTCCTCGTCCAGAAGGTGGACGTGATCGTAGAAGCTCCGGTGGTCGCGGCGGATTTGGCGGCAGTGGCGGCGGCGGACGCGGCGGATTCGGCGGCAGCAGTGGCGGCGGACGCGGCGGATTTGGCGGCAGCAGCGGCGGAAGAGGTCGTTTCTAAGACTTTTGATAGAAAATTTAACTTAAGATATTTTATATCTTAGATTTAAATTAAAATAAAATGAGCCATGTAAGTTAACAAAACTTACATGGCTCATTTTATTACGTAAAGATTGAGTGCTTTCTTTAATTTTGGTATAAGATTCTTTTAACTTATTATGTGTTAATAAGTTATTTATGTATTATCAAATTTTATATCGATTCCCTTAATAGTTTGTTCTGAGTCGTTTGAATTCTTTTTATAAAAATGAATAACTTGTTGAGGAAATGGTATTTTAATATTGTTTTTTTCAAATTCTGCTAAAAGTTTAAATCGAATATCACTTGTAATAGTCCATTGCTCTCTAACTCTACGTGCACTAATAAACGATCGTGAAAAAAATAGTAGTCCGTTATCAGCAAATTCTTCTAATCGTACAATTGTTGCAGGGACTTTTAGTACTAAGGGATGATTTCCAATTGTTTTTAAGAGAAGTTCTTTAACTTTTATAGGGTTGGCGTCATAAGAAACTAATAATTTTAATTCAAATCCAATTGCTATACGTCCTTTCCCCCAATTAGTAATTTGTTTTGTAATTAAGTCTTTATTTGGAACGATGATATAAAAATTTCTGGCCGTTCTAATTGTTGTTGCTCGGGCAGAAATTTTGTGAACGGTTCCTTTTGTATTTTCATCTAATTGAATAAAATTTCCAATTTCGATTGGTCGTTCTAGTAAAACAAAAAAACCTGCAACAAAGTCAGATACAACATCTTTTAAGGCAAAACCCAGACCAACAACCAAAAAACCACCAACCCAAAAAATAAACCCTTCTAAATGAATTGAGCCAAATCCCAAAAGAATAGAAATACTTATAATAAGGTAATGTGAAATTCTAAAAATTGTATTTTGTGTCCCTGGTTCGGTTCTAAAGATATCAAATAATTTGTTTAGTGCGAATTTGTGTAATAATGATGAAGTTAAAAAACCTATTGCAATAAAACCTATAAAAGATAAAAATTGAATTATTCCAATTTTTATACCTGTTTCTCCAATTCTTAGTACCCAATCTTCAGATAAAGCTTGCCACAACAAATTAGGTGTATATGTAAATTTCCAAATTCTACTTATTAATATAAAGTTAAAGAATAGTAATGTTAAAAAAGTAGCAATAATAAAAAAACCATAATATGTTTTTGCATAGTCAAACTTATCAATTATTTCATCATCTTCTTCTCTTAGAAAAAATGAAATTGAATATTTTCTAATATAAGAATGAATAAAAAACATTCCCAAAATTAAAAATAGTGTTGAAGGTACTGCAAATCCTATATACCAAGCTAGATTAGAGTAACCAATATAGGGATTTGATAAAATTAATAAACCCATAAAAAATATGAAAACAGGATAATAGTATTTGTTTATTCCTTCTTTGGTTAATATGAAAAATTTATTTTTTGATGGAATAAGTGTTAAAACATCTTCTTTGATAAAAAAAAGTAAAATAACAATAACAAGAATTAGTGAATAGGCTGCAAGAATTACATCAGCAAAATTAGAAGGGCCACTTTTATGCCACAAGAAGGCTTTTCGGAGTGGCATAAAAAAAACGGTTGCATATAATATAGAGGTTATTAAAAATAAGAATCGGCTTTGAGTTTTTTCGGTAAAAAATAGAAAGCTTAACTTTTGATTTAATGCCTTTAAATAAAATGTTAAGCTTGTGGAAAGATATATTAATATTGGAATTGTGGCTAAGTAAAAAATAGTTATTGAATATGAGTTAGCAAATATACGCATTAATGAAAATATATACTTGAATTCAAATAAAATATGCAGATAGATAAAAAACCAACTAAATAGTAATTTAAAATTATTAAGAGCAAATAGAATCAGTGATTCTAAAATCAATAATATATATAAAATATTTTTCTGATTGTGATAAAGAGGCATTATAATTTTTATTTTTGAAAGTAAAAAATTCAAAAATATCTTTATAATTAACAATGAAAAGAAGAAGGTTTAGATAGTTGTATAAATTAAATTTTTTTATTGTGTTTATAATAATAGTAGGGGCCAGATAGTTTGGTGTAGCCCAAAATAGATTGCCAAAAAATGATTCGGCTTCTGAAATTGATTTGATTAGGTTATTTAATGAAATTGCCTTAGGAGATCTTTTCCAGATATTTATAGAAACTTGTTTTTCTTCAAGACTTGATATTGTAAAATTAAGGCGTTTAATGATGCGTTCTTGTTTTGATATTAATTCTGTATTAATTGTTAAATATTTTTGAATTTGTTTTTGTTGTTGATTGTATAATTTTTCTATTTGAATAATGTTGTTTAAAATTTCGTTGTAAGTTTTTTCTTTGAATTTGAATAGTGTGTTTTTTTGTTCTTTAATTTTTATTTCAGTTTTTTTAATATTTTCAATATTGCGATTAATTTCTGATATTGAACTTTCTTCTTCTTTTCTTTTGTTTCTTAAAACCTTAATAGAGTTAACAAGTAGTTCAGTTTGTTTTTTTAGAGTAATACTGAGTTCGTCTAAATTTACTTTTTCGGAAGCTATATTTTTATATAATTCAATTTTTTTATATTCTAATTCTTTTGATGTAACAATAATAGTTTCTAGTTCCACTTTAGCATCTATAAGACTCAATACTTTATCAAAAAGAGATGACTGGTTTTCTAATTTTTCTAATTCTGTTTGAAGTAAGTAAATAGCAATTTCGTCATTTCCTGCTTTTGCTTTTTTTAATTTTTGTTTTAAAGTGTCTATATTATAAAATATTTTTTGCTGTTTCTTTTTTTTTATTTCACGAGATTGATTTAGGTTTTCCTTTTCTTTAAAAGCTCTCTTTTTTTCTTCTTCTAATTCATTTTTTATTTTTTCTTGGTCTTGAAGTGTTATGATATATTGAGGTGAATTTAAAATTGTTTTTTCAAATAATTTAAATTTCTTTTTTAATAAATTTAATTCATATTCCTGTAGTTCAATTTCATTTTCTTTAGATTTTATTTCTTGATTGAGATTTTCTGTTTTTAGATTTGAGTAGGTTATTTTTTCGCTTGCAAAAGATATTTCTTGTTTTAATATGATGTCTTTTAATCTTAATTCTTCATTTGATAGATTTTGGGTATTGGCTTTAAGATTTATAAGCTCTTTGTTTTTGTTTTCTATTTGCTTTTTTAAGTAATTAAGATTGCTTTTTTCGCTGTCTCGTTGTTTTATAAGACTCACCCTTTTTGTGTTTTCTAGATTGATTTTGTCTTCGTAATTCAGAATGTTTTCTTGAATTTGTATAAAATCATCCCAAGAATATGTTGTGTCGGAGGAACTTGTTATTGGAAGTTTATATTGATTAATAAATTCTTTTATAAGTTGAATATTTTTTTTGATTAGTAATTCAGTGTTTTTCCATAGTTCTTGTAACCTTAAAAAGTTTTGTTTTCTATCCTGTAGTAAGTTTAATTTTTCATTTAGAAGTTCTACGTTTTCTATGTCAGGTTCACTTGTTAATTTTGTATCAATATCCAAAATTTCTTTATTAATATCCGTTAGATTTGAATTAATTTCTTGAGCCGAAAGTTTTGATCTTTTGGTAAAATCTTCTAAATATTGGTTTAAATATTCAATACGCTTTCTTCTGGTTTCAATATTGGTTGGAAAAATAAAATCTCCATATTTATGTTTTCCTACCAGTGATTTAATGTCGAATGTAGCTGGTTTTATTGAAAAATCAAAGCAGTACAATAAAATGAATAAAAAAAATAATATTTTTGAAAAAAACTTATAGATTAACATTTTTGTCCCAAAAAATAAGGCTTTTAATACTAATTAATACACTATTATTTATTAAAACTCATCCTTTAAATTTAATGTCTTAAATTTTTTAAATTGAGGATGAGAGCAAAGGCAAGTTTGTATCCATTTATCCAAGTTATTAATGTCTTGTTTTTTTAGTAATTTTAGCTTGCTCATTAAGGATTGTACTTTGTGATTATTATTAAAGTCAATAGACACCAAAGTTATTTGTTTATATAGATCCAAATATAATAATAGGTTATCAGGGGGATAAAAACCAATTAAAACCAAAAGATTTAACAAAAATGTTTTTTTTATAATTTTAATATGGGATTGGAAAGTGTTTTCATTATTTATAAGTTTTATACAACACGATAAAAAGCTAAAAATTTTAGTGCATGGATCATGTAAAGGAATAAAGTAATAACAGATTTCTAAAACATGATGAATCCAGTATATTTTAAATGGTTTAGAATTGTTGATATTATAAATGATATTAATATTTTCAGCACAAAAAAAGCGCCTATTGGATGTATTTAAATTAAAACTAATTAACATTCCAGGCCATAATGTTTTACATTTAATTGTAGGTTTTGTTAAAATTTGAATCTTGCCATTTTGGTGAGATAAAATAGAAGTTTTTTGTTTTAATGGAAAAAACCTTTTTAAAACAAACGCAAAGTCATTTTCAGAATTAACATCTAACAATTTTCACCTTAACTTTTTGAGGAAATGGTTTATATAAAAAACAACTCTTAGCTTTAGAATAGAAATTATTCAAATTATTCTCAATGTTAAATTTTAAATCATCAAAAGTAATTAAATCTTGCAAGAAATTTCTAACATGATCACAACCAAAAATTTCGTCAAAATTAGAAGAATATAAAAGATTTATGTTTTTTCTGTTTTTTAGGAATCTTGCTATAGTCAAAAAACTATTAAAGGCTGAAAATTTATTAATTTTTTTTTGAATTTTTATTTTTAGTCCTCGATGAGAAATATTAGAGTTTTTATCTAGAAAAGAGTAATGTTTGCAAAATAATCCAAGCTTTAAACATAATTTTTTTAAATATTTTAGTTCCCATTCAGAAAGTTGATTTTTTTGTTGAAGTGAAAAAATTTGATATGTTAACTTTTGATCAATGCCAATATTTATAGGTTTGATATAGTTTAGTGCTTTTAGGAAAGTATATAAGTATGAATTATTTAGTATGGAAATAATTTCGTAGTTTGGTTTATTGTTAAGTTTTATTAGTGGATTGTTTCTTTGCCAATTAACCATTGAAATGACAGTTAAATTAATGGTTTTTTCCATATAATATTTATTAAAGTAATGTGCTAGTTCTCCTACTGTCAATCCGTGACGGATTGGAATTATTCCGGTGCCTTCAATCCATTTTCCGAGAAAATTTGGTTCATCTAAAATTATTAATTTTTTTTTGTAATTTAATGCCAGGGACATTGTTTTTTTTAATGTATTAAAACATAAATCGTTAGTAAAACAAAGTCCTTGAACATTAAAAAGAAGTACATCAACATCTTTAAAGAAATTGGAAGATATATTTTTTGTGTGAATATTCCATTTAAATGATGGTATTTGATAAGAACAATTTGAAATAGGATTTAGTATTTTATGTTTTGATAGTTGATTATTGGGGAAATGTAAATTATTTGAAATTGAATGTTTTTTTTTGTCAGGGACTAAAATCTTTTTGATGTTAAATCCATTTTTTATTAGTTGATTAAAATTTTTTTTACCACTGAAAAAATTTTTTTCATCTGTTATTAGGCACAAGCGGTAGTTTTTTAGTTGGGTAATATTGTGTTTATTATTAATAAAGTTTTCTATACTACTAATAAAATTAAGTTTTGACTTTTTTTCAAAGTTATCTGAATTTGCATTATTCCAAATTATTTGAGGTAAAAATATTATAAGGTAAACAATACAAATAAGTTTTATAAAAGATATTATTTTACTTTTCATTACTATTGTCCCCAAAACATTAAACATTTATTTTAATGTAAATGCTTATTTTCCCCCAAAAAATAAGATTTATGTTCAAATACTCCCTATTAAATGATATATAAATTGCTGTCGCATTTTCAAGAATTAGAAATAAGCTTTTTTGCGTATAGTATTATTGATAAATAACTTGATTTAGAAAAATCAAATATGTTTCAATAAATAGTAAATGGGATTTTATTGAAAAAAAGGGGTAGGGATGAAGATAATTAGTAGTTTATTTTGTTTTTTTTTAATTTTTTCCGGTATTAACGCCTGCAATTTAGAACATCAAGAAATTTTTTCACTTAAGAAAAATGGAGAAATACTTAATCGTAAAGATATTACACGTTTTTTTAAGTTTTCAAATCCAACATTTAATAATCAATTTATTGTAACTGATCCTCTTGTCTTACAAGATGCTGCAAGATCAGCCTTGCTATATTTTAAAAGTAAAAAAAAATCAAATGAAAAATTATTAAATCCAAAAATTTTTAGTAGTAAAATTGCAAATTTTGATTATGTAAAAAAAACTTTAGAGTTTATTATTTGGAGTATAGAAAAAGATAAACAAAAAAAGAGTTCTTTTAGAATATTAGATACTAAATTTTTGGAGAAAAATTTTAAATTTATAAGATGGTTTGGTGATGTAAATAATGCTCAAAAAAATAAAGTTAAAATTCCAGAAAATCTAGATAATGGCAAAATTCCTAATGGAAAAATTCGATTAACAAATTATGCTGTTTTTGTTTTGAATGGACGTTCTAAAAGAAGTAAAAATTTTCCTTGTGCATTATACGCTATCAGAAATAAGGAATTTGAAAGTAAAGATAGATTTAAATATACAAAACAAGATATTTTTAATAGAGCTTTACATAATCGGAAAAATAAAAATAGGGTTAAGCCTCTAGTTTGGTTAAAAAAAGATGATTTAGAAACAGCAATGATGCAGGGAACTACTTATGTAAGAATGCCAGATAATAAAAAAAGATTATTTTGTGTAGATAAAAATAATGGATTTGCTTACGATAAAAAAATAAGTAATCCATCAGAACAAAAAAGATATTGGTATTTTAAGGAGATAAGTAAAAAACAGTTCTTTGAAAAGAATGGTTTTCATCTTAAGCATAAAGAAGTTATTTTTGCAGGAGATGTTCATAATATTGGCTTAGGGAAATTAATTGCAATAAAATATCAAAATCCTGTTTCAAAAAAAAATGAGATGAGAATCGGTATACTTGCTGATACAGGAGGTGCTTTTAAGAACAATTTATACCAATTAGATTTTTTTGGTGGGGTTGATAGTAAGTATAAGTTTAAAAAGAGGTTGCAATCTATTCCAAATACTGTGGAAGCATATATTTTAGTTAAAAAATAATATTTTTTAACTTTGCGTAAGACTTGGTTATAATCACTAATACTTAGAGAAAATGAATATATAAATAAGATAAAATTTTTTGAGTGATTTAGAATGATTCAACCAGCAATACGTAAACGATTTCATATTTTGGGAATAAGCATTTTTGCACTTTTTGTTACAAGTTGGTTTGAATTGTTTCTACAAAAAAATCAAGATCTTATAGGAGCAGGAATAAATAGGACATTCTTTTTTTTGTTAATTAATGTTCATATTGTTGTAATAATTGTTTTACTTTATTTAATAATTCGGCAAAGTATTAAGCTATTTGTAGAATTGCATAGACAAACTCCTGGTAGTGCTTTTAAAAAAAATCTTTTAGTTGCTTTTACCGTTTTTTCTGTAATTCCATCCTTTCTTGTATTTTTTGTTGCAGGAAAACTTATTACCACAAGTATTGATAATTGGTTTAATAGTAGAATTAGTTCTGGTTTTAGTAACAGTTTGCATTTGCATGAAATTCATACTCAAAAACAACGAAAAATATTACAAAATAAAGCACATTTTTGGCTGAAAAAAATTAGTAGAAAAAATGAATCAATTTTAAATCAAAAAACATATAATATACATAGTTTGTTAAAAGAAAACTTTGATATTAAATTTGAAAACAAATCAAACACCTGTAATGACAAAATTTATTTATGGCACAAAAATGGGGATGAAATATTTGGGAATATAAAGGATGAAATAAATATTTGGAGAAGTTATAGAAAATTTAATGATCGTTCTAGTTATAGTCTAAAGAAAAAATTTTTGAATAAAATTTCTAGCTTAAAAGATAAGGAGCAGGTTTTTGATTTTTATGGTTCTTTGTATTTTATAAAAAAAATACAAAAAAGCGATTTGTTTGATTTTGGAATTAACAAAAGTGCTTTTTTTGTTTTTGCTCATAGGTATGATGCAGATATTCGTTATGCATTAATTGATATTCAAAATTCCATTGATGATTATAAGCAACTTAAAACTATGCATAATCCAATTTATTGGAGTTATCTTTTTACTTTTATTTTAGTAACTCTTTTAATTTTGTTTCTTTCTATTTGGTGTGCTTTTTATTTGGCACGAGGCATAAGCAAGCCTATTAGAGAATTGCTAAGGGCTATGGAAAAGGTAAGAAGAGGAGACTTGGATGTTCAGGTTGAATATGATCATAACAGTGATCTAAAAAATCTTGCTTATGGCTTTAACGAAATGACTAAAAGATTAAGATTTGCTCATAATCAATTGGAAATTAAGAATAAAGAAATGTTAATGACATTAGAGCACATAAAAGAAGCGGTTTTTTTTGTAAATAAATTTGGTAGAATTCTTGATTATAATTCTGCTTCAAAAGTTTTAGTAAAAAAGTATCTTGGTCTTAATCGTTTTAAAAATAAAAAAATTAATTTTTTAGGGAGTAAAGTTAAAAATACCTTTTTCAAACTTATTAGAAGATTATTATCAAGTGATAAAAAACAATTAACTAAAGAGATTACTTTTACTATTAATTCTCAAGAAAAGATTTTGTTGATAAATCTAACATATGTTAATAATTCTTTAACTAATTCGAGTTTTAAAAAAACAGAAAATGGACTTTTGGTAATTATTGAAGATCTTACTGATATTGTGAAAATTAATAAGATAAAAACATGGCAGGAAGCTGCAAAACAAATGGCGCATGAAATAAAAAATCCACTTACTCCAATTCAGCTTGCAACTCAAAGATTAAAAAGAAAATTTCGCAAATCTTTAAATGAAGATAAAGTTTTTTTTGAATGCACTAATACGATTTTAAATCAGGTAACCATAATAAAAGATTTGGTTACACATTTTTCTGAATTTGCAAAAATGCCCGCGGGAAATTGTGAATCTTTAGATATTAATAAAGTTATAAGAGAAATTACATGCCTTTATGACCTTAGTTATCCCGAAATATATTTTATACATGAATTACAGGAATTTATTCCATTAGTTAAGGTTGATAAGCAACAAATAAAAAGAGTGTTGGTTAATTTACTTGACAATAGTGTGAGAGTGTTAAAACAGAAGGATGAAAAAACTTTTGATGCAAATGTAACTTTGGCAAGAAAATGTGAGAAATGGATAAAAATCAGAACTAGATTTAAAACAGGAAGAAATTTATTAGAAATTTTGGTAATAGACAATGGACCAGGTATTCCAAATCATGTAAAAGATAAGCTTTTTATTCCTTATGTTTCTACTCAAAAGAAAAATATGGGATTGGGACTTGCTATTGTGCATGAAAGTGTTGATCAAATGGGGGGTAAAATTAAATTACTCAAATCAGATTTGGGTGCAAGTTTTCAGATTTTATTGCCTGTTTAAAATTTATTTTTAAGTATATATATTGTCTTTTTGTAAAAAAAAATGTATATATACAGGTACCCTTCACAGGTTTTGGATGTATAGTCAAAGATTAAAGAATTTGTTTTTAGGAGATTCTAAAGGTGTTTTTACGTAAAATATTGCGATGTGTTGTTTTATTAATATTACTAAATATTCAGATTTCTTATGGAGCAATAATTTTATTAAATGGTCCAACATGTGCGGGTAAGAGTTCGATCGCAAAAGAATTATTAGAATTGCTTAGTAAAAGTAAAAAATGGGAGTGTGTTGCATTAGATCAAATAATAAGTAAATCTAAATTACACCGTAAAGATTCTGATGATGGTAAACCTCGAGAAAAATTGCATAAAAATACATTGAATTTTATAAAAAATAATGTAAAAAAAGAAAATAATATAATATTAGATACCGTTTTAGATCGTAAAGAAGATTTTGATTTTTTAAGAAAAGAACTTTTGGCAATTGATAAACAATTGGTTTGTGTTTTTGTATATTGTCCATTTGAAGATTCGGTTAAACATTTGGAGATTAGAAATAAATTAAAAAACCAAAAAGAACAGAGAAGCTTTTTTCAGTTGTTACATGCTTTTGGAAAATTCTATAAGAAAAGTAATGATTTAAAAAAATATTTACTAATTTTAAAAAAAGATTCTTTTGAAGAAAATTGTAAAAAATATATTAAAAGAAGAAGTTTGGATCGTTTAATGTGGTCCTTAACTAAGCAATATCCTATTTTTGATAATGAAAAGGATGTTCCATTAGAATTGGTTTTTGGTGAAAAGGATTATAATTTAATTCTTGATAGTAGTAAAAATAAACCTGAAAAATATGCCGAAATAATTATAGAAGAATATATTAAGCGATTTATTTAAAAAAGTTAAATTATGAAAAAAATTTATGCCCCATGGCGACATAATTATGTTTCAAAAACAACATGTTCTGGTGACAAAAAAAAATTAAAAAATGATTGTGTTTTTTGCCAAAAATTTTCTGAAACTAATGACGAAGAAAATTTAATTGTTAAGCGTTTTAAAAATAGTGTAATAATTTTAAATTTTCATCCGTACAATTCGGGACATTTAATGGTTATGCCGTTTGAACATAAATCTGAATTTAATGATTTATCTCAAGAAGTGCGTGCAGAACTTATGGAGGTTTCAAATATTGCAATTGAGGCACTCAGAAAAACATTAAAACCGAATGGATTTAATGTGGGAATTAATTTAGGAATGGCTGGGGGCGGCGGATTGCCTTCTCATCTTCATATTCATGTTTTACCTCGTTGGGATGGTGATACTAATTTTTTAGCAACTATTGGTGAAACAAAAGTGATTTGTACTGATTTTAAAAAAATTTATTCTGATTTAAAGAATGTATTAGCATAAAATCAGGATTTTTTATCTTAAAATTTTTGCTGTTCTTAAACTGTTTAATTTATTTGTTTTTAAGCCTGTAATCCAATCTATAGATATTTCTTTCAGCTTTGGATCTGTATAAAAATGTTTTGTTTTAAAATTTAATTTTTTATTAAAATCTAACCATATTGGAAATGCAATTTTATTTGCATAAATATTTTGTCCGAGTGGTTTATTATCATCTCTTCCTAAATAAACACATGTTGTAATTTCGGGTGTTGCACCAACAAACCATGTTGAAGTTGCATTGTTTGTACCGCCAGTTTTTCCAATTGATTCAGATTCAATCCATTTTTTATGTTTTAAAATTAATTTAGCTCTTTTAATGCGATAACTTAAAGCATTAACCATTTTGGAGTTTATTGTGCTACTTAAAACGTTCCATATTATTTCTTGATTTTGCCATATTTTATGATCCCATTCATCTTTAACCCATTCAATTAAATATGGTTTTATGTAATTTCCGTAATTTGCAAAAACATTGAAAGCTGCGCATATTTGCTCAACAGTTGTTTCTGCAGTTCCTAGCGCGAGTGATGGGTATGGAAGCATTTTGTTTGTTAGGCCAAATTTTTTTACAAACTTGATTACTTTTTTTGCTCCAAGATCAAGAAATAATTTTATTGTTATAATATTGTTTGATAATGTTAATGCTCTTAATAATGTCATTGGTCCATAAAAACTGTGAGACCAATTACGAGGTTTCCAAGCTGTTCCATTTGGCATTAGAAGTTCAAATGGTTCGTCAATCCAAATATCATCCATTTTGTGACCTTGATTTAATGCGTAAGTATAAATAAATGGTTTAAATGTTGATCCGATTTGCCGTTTTGCTTGAAAAACTCTATTAAATTGAGATTCGTGAAAATTGTATCCACCAATTAAGGCTTTAATTTTTCCGGAAAGCGATTCAATTGCCATCATCCCTCCATTTAATTTTTCATTAATTGTTTTTCTTAAATCTTGTATTTTAGAACAAAATATTTCTTCTGCGATTTGTTGTTTATTTATATTGATAGTTGTTTTTATTTTAAGACCTTTTGTATATAAACGCTTTTTGCCCCACTTTTTTTCGGCCCAATTTCGTATCCATTCTTGGATATATAATCTTGTTGGATTTCCTGGAATCAAATCCTTTATTACAATATCTTTTTTAACTGCATTTTTATATTGATTGTGATTAATAAATCCTAATTTTAACATTTGTCCCAAAATTATATTACGTCGAGATTTAGCTTTTTTGGGTGCATTTAATGGAGAATAAAATCGTGCTGATTTTGCAACTGCAGCAAGAGTTGCTGCTTGATGAAGGTCTATTTGGTTAATATTTTTATTCCAAAATCTTTTACATGCTGCTTTAACTCCGTATATTCCTCTTCCAAAATAAATATTGTTTAAATACATTGAAAAAATTTGTTCTTTGGTTAATTTTCTTTCTAATTCAAAAGCAATAAATATTTCTTGAATTTTACGCAAGATTGTTTTTTTTGAACTTAAAAATAATAATCTTGATAATTGTTGAGTGATTGTACTTGCGCCTTGGGCTTTTTTGCCCTTGTAGATATTTATTAAAAGTGAACGTAAAATTCCGCGTAATGAAATACCATAATGACTAAAAAAATTCCAATCCTCTGCAGAAATAAATGATTTTATTAAAGTATCAGGAAGTTGTTTGTATATTATTTGTTCTCTTTTATCTAAAGTAAAGCGATAAAATTCATTTCCACAATCATCTAATAATATAGACGGTTGACCTTTATCAAATTTATTAAGATGAGATAAGTCGACCCATTCTTTTTGGAAGAAGTAAAAAAATATTCCAATGCAAAAACTGAATAGTAAAAAAAATGAATAAAAAATGGTACGAAAGAGCAATTTCAAATTTTAACTTTTTTGTTAAATTCATATGTAACTAATGTTGCAACAATAGTTTTTACAAAGCATCCAAACATAAATGGATATAAACCTAAAGATAATAACTTGTTAAAAGGCACAAATAGTGATAATTGTGCCAAACCAAACAGGTACATTAAAGCGTTTGCGAATATAATTTTTAAAAATGTAATGAATAGGTTTTTATTTTTAAAATTCCTTGTCATTGCTAAAAATATCATAGCAACTAAAAATCCCAAAATATAACCCCCAGTGGGACTGACTAATTTTGCTATTCCACCCTGAAATCCAGAAAAAAATGGTGCTCCAATCGCTGTTTGTAAGATTGTTAACATAAATGCAAAAACTGCTATCCTCCCCCAAAATATTGCTGCTAAAAATAAGGGTAGAGGCTGTAAGCTTATTGGTACGAAGTTAAATGGAATAGGTATGATTATTTGAGAGCAAAAAGCGTAAAACCAAGAGAGTAAAATACAATAAATGATTTTTGAAATCTTAGATTTTCTTAAAAAATTATATTGATTAAAGTTTAAATACTCTACTAAATGTTCCACTCGTTTCATTAATAACTACATTATGTTTTTTAATAAAAATTAATAAAAAAACAATTCTAGCTTTGCAATATTTTTTGTCAAATACTGATTAGTGCAATATTTTTTTTGAAAAATAGCCATATTAGTGCTTAGATAAATTAAAACTTTACAAAAATATTGCCTATTTTAAACTTTTTAATGATTAATTTCATTAATCATAGTCGTTATATCAATATTTAAGGCCACTTTTAATAGGAGTTTTTTTATGGAGTTGATTCATTATTTTCTTTTTTTTCTCGGAGTATCATTTTTAGGAATAGCATTAGTAATGTATCTTTTTTGTAGGATTTCAAAAATAAAAAGCAGTGATCCAAAAGCCAAGCATATTGCAGATCTTATTCGACATGGTGCGATGACTTTTCTTAAAAAAGAATATTCTATTCTTGCTGTTGCAATATCGGTAGTTTTTACAATTTTATTTTTTCTTACAAATTTTATAACAGCTTTAGTGTATGTTTGTGGAGCATTATTCTCAATGTTTGCGGGCTTTATTGGCATGCGTGCCGCAACTAGAGCCAACGAAAAAACAACTTTAGCTGCAAAAAATGAAGGTGAACGTTCTGCTTTTCTTACTGCATTATTTGGTGGTGCAATAATGGGTTTTGTTGTTGCAAGTTTGGGTTTATTTGGACTTGGAACATTATTTTATTTATTTTTTGGAAATAAAAGTTTTGATTTTGTTCAGATTCTGGCTTGTTTTGGTTTGGGTGCAAGTTCAATTGCACTTTTTGCACGCGTTGGAGGTGGAATTTTTACAAAAGCAGCAGATGTTGGAGCAGATTTAGTTGGAAAAGTTGAAATGGGAATTCCAGAAGATGATCCAAGAAATCCTGCTGTTATTGCCGATAATGTTGGCGATTGTGTTGGTGATACTGCTGGAATGGGAGCAGATATATTTGAATCTTATGTTGGTGCAACAATTGCTGCAATAGCATTGGCATATACTAATTTTGCAGGCCAAATTAATTTAATTTCCTTGCCTTTAGTTTTAATAACCATTGGTTTATTATCATCTATTATTGGATTAGGTTCGATTTCTATTTTTAAGGGTAAATTAAATAAAATGCTTCATAATTCAACTTATGTTGCGATTATATTTTTTTTATCTGGTTCTTTTGTTTATTTAAAGTATGCACAAATAAGTATGATTTTTTTAGGTTCCATTATCTTGGGTGCATTTGTTGGAATAATTATTGGTTTAATTACTGATCATTATACAAATGGTAGTCCAGTTAAAAAATTGGCAGAAGCTTCAAATTCTGGTGCAGCAACTAATTTGATTTATGGTTTATCTGTTGGTTTTGAATCGGTTGTTTTTCCTGTTTGTTCTTTGGCTGCTGTAATTTTTCTTTCATATAATTTCTTTGGTGGATTATATGGTGTTGCTCTTGCAGCAGTTTCTATGCTTTCAACGGTTGGGATAACAATGTCTGTTGATGCTTATGGTCCAATTGCTGATAATGCAGGTGGAATTTCTGAAATGTCTGGTTTTGGTCCTGGTGTTAGAAAGATTACAGATAAACTTGATTCTCTTGGTAATATGACGGCTGCCCTTGGTAAAGGTTTTGCAATTGGTTCTGCTGCTCTTACTGCACTTGCAATGTTTGCTGCTTTCTGCGGAAAAGCAAATATTCCTAGTCTAAATTTACTTAATCCTACTGTTATTACCGGTTTATTTATTGGTGGAACAATGCCATTCTTAATTTCAGCTCTTACAATGAGGTCTGTCGGTAATGCTGCCTGGAATATGGTAATGGAAGTTAGAAGGCAATTCAAAAGTATTAAGGGTTTAATGGAGGGGCAAGCTGAACCTGATTACCAACGTTGCATTCAAATTAGTACAAATGCAGCTCTTAAAGAAATGCTGTTGCCTGGAATTTTGACGGTTGTTACTCCAATAATTATTAAGTTTGCTTTTGGTGCTTCAGGTAATTTAGCACTTGGTGGATTTTTGGCTGGAGCAACTTTAACTGGTGTTGTTATGGCATTATTTATGGCAAATAGTGGTGGAGCTTGGGATAATGCTAAAAAATACATTGAAGCTGGAAATTTTGGTGGAAAAGGTTCCGATGCTCATAAAGCTGCTGTTGTTGGGGATACGGTAGGAGATCCTTTTAAGGATACTTCTGGTCCATCGCTTAATATTTTGATTAAGTTGATGGCTGTAATTTCTCTTTTATTAGCTACTTTATAAAAAATAAAATAATTATAAAATTTTAAACGGAAAGATTTTGTATGTTTTTTTATAAAGTCTTTCCGTTACTTAAGTTTTTTGGTAGTTTCGAATTTAGATTTATAAAGTAGGAGAGAGTTTTTTATTTTTTATTTAAAGGAGAGAGTATATGAAGACTACGAAGTGTTTATTAATGTTATCAACATTATTAATTTACTTATTTGGAAACGTTTATTCTGTTGACTATGTAGATGGGACTAATTCTGTTCAATGTATTCAAGAACATCATATTTTTCATAAAGCACCAACTTTTGCAGCAGGTTTTGTAAAATTTAGTGAAGGTTTTACTGCAGTAGATACACATTTGACTTTTAGTATTACAGAGCCTGTTTCTGGCGGAATTGATTTAAGAAATACCTCGACCTTAGAGTTATTGGATGATTTGTATCTTTCAAGTAATGTTACACTTTCTGCGGGTGGTCTTATAGCGGGTCATGGGAATGCTATTATTCTTCATAATGATCTTATAATTCCTGATGGTGCAAGTTTAATTTTTACAGATAGCACCATAATTGATGGCCAAGGATATGATCTGGTGTTGGGTTATACATCTCAGCTTGTAGTTGATTCACATATTACTTTAACTTTAAGAAATCTAACCTTAAAAAATACATATAATACAATTGGTCATCCAGCAATAAAGTGTTTAGATTCTAATGGAACATTAGCACTTGATAATGTTGAGTTAGCATTAAATGATGATTTTTATTTTAAAAATGGTC